>NZ_QKVN01000004.1:0-138097 GCF_003231195.1 Acinetobacter sp. WCHAc060042 | reverse complement strand
CACCCGAAGGTGCTTTTTTATTTGGAAACTTTTATAGATGACTTAACGTTTGCCGTTTTTGTACCAGCCTAAGTGCCGACCATTGTCACCACGGTAGTCGCGATCATTGTATTTATAGTTATTGTAGCGGTAACCACGGTTGTTATCACGACGGTCATAACGATCATTGTAGCGACGGTCATCTTCATCATCGTAACGGCGGTCTTCTGAGACTTTTTTACCGAGAACGGCACCACCTGCTGAACCTAAGCCCGCACCAATATAACCACCATTGGTGCCACCCATGTTTTTACCTACTGTATAACCACCTGCACCGCCAAGTGCTGCACCAATGATTGCGCCATTACGGTCACGTTTGTTGGCTGAAGCGGCTGCACCTGCACCACCGCCAATGGCAGAACCAATCATAGCACCAGTTTGTCCACCCATTTGGTTACCAATTGCGGCACCGACTACACCACCAAGCGCAGAAGTCAGTGCTGTATTCGTACTATTGCCTGCGTATGTAGTCGTCATTGTTAATGCAGAAGTTGCAATTACAGTACTCATTAAAATTGATTTGATTTTCATTTTTAGACTCCTAAGAGTATGTTCATTTCGTCTTGATTTCACTTTAGCGAAACATATAGGAAGAATAATGAAGAGAAACTTTATCAAAATTGTTGCTTTGGTAAATGCTATGTAACGACTCTTCGTATTTTCTACCAGTTTGGCTCTGTGGAATTACGTCTTGATCTGTGCCATAAAAAAGCACCCGAAGGTGCTTTCTATGACATCTTTACAATGCTGTAAATTAATGGTGTTTACGGTGTTTCTTTTTCCATTTTTTTCCATGGTAAGAGCTGGTTTGTTTGTCTTTTGAGATTTTATTCCCTAGTGCTGCACCACCTGCTGCACCTAATGCCGAACCGACATAACCACCGTTGGTACCACCCATGCTTTTACCTACGGTATAACCCGCACCACCACCGATGGCACCGCCAATAGCAGATTCTGTACGATTACGTTTGTCACTTGCAACAGCTGCACCACCTGCGCCACCCAGTGCTGCACCAATGGTTGCACCAGTGTTACCGCCCATATTTTTCCCAATTGCAGTCCCTGCAACACTACCTAAAGCACTTGCAGCAGCAACGCGGGTTGTATTATCTGCATACGCAGTTGCAGTAAACATGGATGCTGTCGCTAATGTTGCTGACATTAAGAGTGTATTTAGTTTCATGTGTTTCTCCATGTCCAACATTGGTTGAACTGTCGTATTTATTTCGATGGCGCTAATGTAACAAAAAGATTCTAGTTAATTGTGAAGAGTTGAAACCAAATTGAAACCCGTTGGTTTCTTGTTTGTATCAGTTTTATTACAAATGTGAATAATGCGAATGAAATTTATTCAGACTCGTGCAAATGTGGATAAACCTAGGAGTGATGTAATTCACACTCTGCGTCATAGACGAATGAAGTGCTATTAAAAGTAGTTGGAGTGGGTGTAGATCATTATTTTAATTTTTAACGTCAATGGCTGAACCTATTTTCAAAAATATACAAATTCGATTTAGCTTATATGGAGTAAAAGTCGGTCCATATTGAATAAAGATGTTCTTTGGGCGATAGAGTCGTTAAACTAAGCGCAAATTTTTTGGTGCTGTGAAACTGTATTGCAGCCTTTATATTGAGATATTTTCCTAATGAAAGAATCGTTACGTTTACGATTAGATCAACTTTCTGACCGTCACGAAGAATTAACAGCATTACTTGCAGATGTAGAAGTGATTTCAGATAACAAGCGTTTCCGCCAACTGTCACGTGAACATAGTGATTTGACTGAAATTACAGAAGTTTGGACCAAGTACAAACAAGCTGAAGCAGACATTGAAACGGCTGAAGCGATGCTGTCAGATCCTGATTTTAAGGAAATGGCTGTTGAAGAAATTAAAGAAAATAAAGCCATTATTGAGTCTCTAGAAGCTGATTTAAATATTTTAATGATTCCGAAAGATCCAAATGATGCCAATTCTGCCTATTTGGAAATTCGAGCGGGTACAGGCGGTGATGAAGCCGCTATCTTCTCGGGTGACTTATACCGCATGTACACCAAGTACGCTGAATCACAAGGCTGGCGTATTGAGGTGTTGTCTGAAAATGAAGGCGAACACGGTGGTTATAAAGAAATCATTTGCTTGGTGAATGGTGAGGGCGTTTACGGCCGCTTGAAGTTTGAAAGTGGCGCGCACCGTGTACAACGCGTACCTGCAACGGAGTCTCAAGGACGCGTGCATACTTCGGCGTGTACTGTTGCGATTTTGCCTGAAATTGATGTTGATACAACGGTCGAGATTAATGCATCAGACTTACGTATTGATACCTACCGTGCCTCAGGTGCGGGTGGTCAGCACATCAACAAAACCGATTCGGCTGTGCGTATTACCCATATTCCAACAGGAACGGTGGTGGAATGTCAGGAGGAGCGTTCGCAGCATAAAAACAAAGCTAAAGCCATGGCTTTACTTGCTTCACGTTTGGAAAATGCAAAACGTGCAGCAGCTGATGCAGCAACGTCTGAAATGCGCCGTGACTTGGTCGGCTCGGGTGATCGTTCAGAGCGTATCCGTACCTATAACTATCCGCAAGGTCGTATGACCGATCACCGTATTAACTTAACTTTATACAAGTTAGATGCGGTTATGGAAGGCGATTTAACTGAACTATTAGATAGCTTACACCGCGAATACCAAGCAGATCAGCTTGCGATGCTTGCACAGCAGAATGGTGGATAATGAATATTGCCCAAGCTTTGGCTTTACGTGGTGAAGCTGAGAGTTACGAACGTCAAGAAAATGCATGGTTGCTGGAACACATTACCAAAATTGATTCTTTTGATTTGGTTATGAAAAAAGACCAAGTGCTGACCGATGAGCAAGAGCAAGCCTATGTTGCAGCACTTGCGCGAATTGAAGCAGGAGAGCCTTTGGCTTATGTGACAGGTTCACAGCCATTTTGGACGCTGGATCTGATTGTCACTCCTGATACCTTAGTGCCACGTCCAGATACCGAGGTACTGGTTGAAACTGTACTACGTTTAGACTTACCTGAAGATGCGCGCATCGTCGACTTAGGTACAGGGACGGGTGCGGTTGCGCTTTCATTGGCCAGTGAACGGGACACGTGGGACATCACGGCGACCGATATTTATGAGCCGACTTTAGCGGTTGCCCAGCAAAATGCAGAAAAGCATGACTTAAATGATGTGACTTTTGTGTGTGGTAGTTGGTTTGCACCGCTGAATCGAAAGTTTTTTGATGTGATTGTATCGAACCCGCCATATATTGATGCTGATGATACACACATGCAAGACTTAGCAACTGAACCTGAACGTGCCTTGGTTGCTGCGGATCATGGTTTGGCTGATTTAAAAGTCATTATCCAGCAAGGCAAAAAGCATTTAACCCTCGATGGCTGGGTGGTGCTTGAACATGGTTATGATCAAGCTGACGCTGTACAGAAAATCTTTAAAGAAGCGGGCTATAAGCAAGTCCGTACGGTAAAAGATTATGGTGGGAATGACCGCGTCACTTTAGGGCAGTGGACACAATAATTTCATTGTTCCCTTCAAAATAAAAGCGCAGTTGATGCGCTTTTATTTTTTCTATCTTATGTTCCAAATACGTCACGCCAACGCAGTAGCCAAGTCTCGATGGCTTTCATGATGCCATCGCTGAATTTTCCAAGTACGGCTAATAGAATGATCGCTAAAATCACAATATCGGGACGCGAAGTTTCTCGTCCATCACTCAGTAAGTAACCAATGCCTTGTGTCGCTGCAATCAGTTCTGCGGCAATCATAAACATCCATGCCAAACTTAAACTGTTGCGTAGTCCCGTTAAAATTCCCGGAGATGCCGCAGGTAAAATAATCTGTTGGACTTGCTGCCAGTATTTCAGTCGATAGACTTGCGCGACTTCGATGAGCTTACGATCGACACCTTTAATCGCTGCGACCGTGTTGGTATAGGTCGGAAAAAATGCGCCAATCGCAATCAGGGTGATTTTTGATGCTTCATCTATTCCCAACCACAGTAAAAGTAGAGGAATCCACGCTAAGCTTGGGATGGATTTAATCGCTGAAAAACTGGGTTCTAAAAATGCTTCAACCTGTTTGTTGAGTCCGACCAAAATCGCACAAATTAACGCCAGAGCACTGCCAATAAAAAAGCCTAAAAACACCCGCCATGTACTGGTCCAGACATGCATCCATAAATCTGCCTGCCATAAATCTAGAAAGGTTTGCCATAAACTACTGGGTGCAGGCAATAAATAAGGTTCAATAAAACCTGCACGGACCAGATATTCACAAGCAATCAGTAAGAGCACTGGAAGGGTGATGGCTTTGAGAACACGCTTCAATTTCAACTGAAATGAGGAACCCTTTTTCACTTCAACAGGGGTGAAAGAGCTCGCGACTGACTTGGTCATTATTTGCTTACAACCTTTTGTGCATATTGCGGCTTAAACAACTGAGTCACGACTTGATTAACATTGGTGCCTTTACGGACTAAGTCTTCTTCATTCAAAATACTGCCAGACTTTTGTAATGCTGCAATCTGTTTGGCTGACGGAATATTTTGATCAAAATTGGTACGGCTTAATTGTAATTTTGCGACATTCAACGGAAGTTTGGACTCGCGTGCCAATAACTCCGCCAGTTTCTCTGGATTAGCTTTGGCCCACTTACGTGCTTGTTCATAGGCTTTAATTACCGCTTCAATGGCTTCGGGGCTTTGCTGAGAAAAAGACTCTTTGACACTGAGCACGCTATAACTATTAAACCCAATATTTCGATACAGTAGTTTTGCGCCAGATTGCACTTGTGCCGATGCCATCAGTGGATCTAGGCCTGCCCAAGCATCGACTTGACCACGTTCTAAAGCTGTTTTGCCATCTGGATGTTGTAAATGGACCAGTTGCACGTCACGTTTATTTAGACCCACTGTATCCAATGCTTGTAGGGTAAACAGAAATGGATCTGTGCCTTTAGTTGCTGCAATTTTCTTTCCTTTTAAGTCTTTTAAACTTTTAATCGGGGAGTTTTTAGCAACCACCAAAGCGGTCCATTCAGGTTGGCTCTGGATATATACGGTATTAATTGGACTGCCGTTGGCACGACTGAGCACGGCTGCAAGCCCTGCGGTTGAAGCAAAATCGACACTGCCGCTATTTAAATATTCCAGCGAACGGTTACTACCTTGGCTAAACACCCATTTAATTTCAGTTTTAGGTAAGGCTTTTTCTAACAATTTCTGCTCTTTCACCACAAGACTGGTTGGTGCGTAATAGGCATAATCGAGTTTGAGTGTGTTTGGAATAGCGGCATGGGCATAAGAGCCGATCAGACCTAAAATCAGTGAAGTGCTCAGT
Organism: Acinetobacter sp. WCHAc060042; assembly: GCF_003231195.1. Classification (NCBI taxonomy): domain Bacteria; kingdom Pseudomonadati; phylum Pseudomonadota; class Gammaproteobacteria; order Moraxellales; family Moraxellaceae; genus Acinetobacter; species Acinetobacter sp. WCHAc060042. Next base: position 132,685 of record NZ_QKVN01000004.1, on the reverse strand, counting down.
AGTTTAAAGTTTTTCATGTTGCATCATTTAAATAAGTTCATTTGTGGATTCTTTTAACCTTATGTATGCGAAAAATAAAAAAAGAAAAATGGATAACAAAATATTAAATTGAAATAAACGAGTGGTCTTTGTTTAACTATCTGAATTTTAATAACTTGGTTGAGTTATGTGCAGTTTTGGGAGTATAGAATAACTTCCAAAAAGCATAGAATAATTTCTTCTTATATGAAAATTACATAACTAAATCATTCATTTTGAATGTAAAAAAAGCGACTGTAAAAGTCGCTTTTTTTGAGGGATTGCAAGTTTACATAGGATAGTCTTGTAAGCTGTCAGAAACTTCAACTTGCTCTAAAGCATCAGTTTCAAGTGCAAGGCAAAGCGTCACAATTTTCTTTAGATCGGCCAGATATTGTTCATCTTTAAACGATGCACCTAACTGCAGGGCTTGAATACGGTCAGCGCTAATATCCAACGCTTGAGCAGCTTCAATTGCATCAACTTCATTAAAAAATGCAGTAACAGCATGATTTAATTCGAGGTCTGATGCATTGAGAATGCCTTGATCCAGTTGCTCTTCAAATTGTGGGGTAGGAGACTGCAAAGCTTGAGTAAAGTTTTGCACCAGACGTTGATCGAGAACATCAATCATTTTAAGCATGTCATAACCTTTAAAAGAAATAAGGTGATTAAACAGGGGGAGTACAGCCAGAAATAAGCATTAAAGAATGCTTTAAAATTGGTTGAAAAATAATCCATTTTGGAGCTTTTTGCAAATAGATTCCGATAAATGAAAGATGGATTTGTTAAGTGAATGAAAAGCTTAAATTTATTAAATTGAGTGCCTGTGTGCATTTCATACGACTGTTGCAAGGGGCTCGGATAGATCAAAAAGAAGCAATTTAATATGGAATATTGTGAAATTTTAATTAAAAATTTATTTGAGTTTATTTTAAGCTATTGAAATATATTAATTATGTTGTCAGTGCTGTTGCAAATTACTTTATTTTGAGATTACAGATGCAGATTCAAAAGATTGTGGAATTTCAATTTATAAATACAAGCTAAAGCAAGTTGAGGTACATCACCTTGCTTTAGTTGTCTGTGTTTGGGGTAGAGAATGATGAACGTTTACGCCACTAGTTAAAGTGCTTTTGCCTCAGTTGTTCTAGGCGGAGTTGATACTGCTGTTGCCATGCACTTTCAGCTAAATTTTGTTTTTGCTGGTTCATTTCTTGGTTTAGAGCAGTAAGCTCAGATTGGTAACTGGCGATCTGTTGTTGCTGACGAGCGACTTGTTGTTCGCGTTCAGCCATTTGCGCCGCTTCTTTGCCTGAAAAGTAGCTGTTACGAATGTGTTGGGTAATTTCTTGTTGCTGTATTGGGTCGGTGACGCCAATTAAAGCCAATTTAAGGGCTTTATCATAACCACCACTTTGACCATCAATGTTTTTGCTCGAGTTTTTATATTGTTGCTGTAATTGCGCAAGTTCACTCAGACGTTGTTGTAGTGTCATTTGCGGTGCTCGTCCCAAGAGTTCACCATAAGCAAACTGATAGCTGGCAAATTCTTTTTCTTCAGCAAAGCCGAGTTGTGTTTCTTGCTTACCTAAAGTCTGCTCACGTAAGTTCCAAATTTCCTGATAACGCTGTTGTGGTGTCATTTGTGTGGACATGGTTTTAGCTTGCATTTCTTTTTCGTACAGTGGTAGGCGTTCTATCAATCGTTTTAAAGTCTGGGCAAACTGCTGATCTGGATATTCGGTCAATACCTGTTTTAATAATGCCTGACAGTTGGTATCGGGGCAGTTTTGCTGTAACTGGTTTAATAATTGTGTGATATTGCCCGGATTTTTTTGAAAGTGTTGAATAATTTGTTGGATGGATTCTTGTTGCTGCATTTTTGACTCATCGATGTTTGCAGCAGCAAGCTTCTCTTGCAAACTGCTGGGTTGAGCAGTCTCTGTAAGGGACGGTGAGGATGCCTGAGTTTGACCCGATGTGGCATAGGATGGGCCAAGGCCCAACCATATCACCACACCGATCACCAATACACTCAGCACCAAAGCGATAAGCCGTAAGCGCTTCATTATTCTTCCTTATGGGTTGTATTGGAATTGACCCATTACTGGGAAATGGTCCGATAAGTCCCAAGTCATAAATAAGGGATCGGTAGCCGAGCGAAGAATGCGAACATCATTACGTGCTTGCATAGGCTGACGGTGGTTATTGGATGACACCACATAGTCTAAATACTCTACGGTAGAGCCGCCCGTGAGTCCTGCACCCGCGAGTTTATTTACCCGTGGATCGAAGGTCGATTCGGTATATCCTGTGCTGACAGGTACCGTACCATTCAAGTTAATTTGCATTTGTGCATAATCTTGCGGCCACAGTAGCTAGTTGACATTAAAGTCACCGCCCATAAGAACTGCATCAAATGACGGGATATTTTGCTTATCGACCAAAGCGCGGATTTGCTTAAATTGTTGCTGGCGCATATCACGTGCCGCGTCGGTATCAAACGATGCGGTATGCGTGGAGGTCACATGATAGGCTTTGCCATTCTTGAGAATTTCAGCATAAATCACGCCTTTATCGGCAAAACAGTCAATCCCTGTACAGCTCGGGTAAATAAAATGATCCGTTTTTACGATAGGATGACGACTGGCAATCAATATACCGCTGTCATAAATGTTGTAGCCTGAACCGATTGGAATATAGGTTTGGTACGGATATTCCTGAGCTAATTTGGCCAACATGGCGGTACGACCAGAAGCAAAGGTCTCTTGGAATAAAATCGCGTCGTAGCCTTTTAGGTTTTGCGGCAGTTGCTCTAAACGTGAATCAATTTTACTTGCCACTAAAGGAAGGGCATAAATATTGTAGGTTAAAACTTTAAACTCATCGGCACTGCTGGCAACAGGTTCTGGCACGGTATTTTGATGGATGGTGTAGTGGAAGTCGTCATAACCACCAGTGTATTCAGCTTTAAAAGCAGTCTGCGCCGTTTTTCCTGCATAATTGGTGTTGAAACGCTGAATGTTACGGTCGTTGAACCATGGTGCAGAGAAATCACTGCCAGATGCAGAATGTTTAATATTACTTCCAGACCAAGTGCCAGTCATAGATTGTTTCAGGGTGACGCTTGAACCACCGCCTGTAATCACGGTATCAAAATTATAGGTTTGGCCTGACTTTAGCCCAGTATAACGGTTATAACGCAGTACACGTTTGGTTTCATAAGGGGCAATTTGAGTGGCTTCTTGAGCCCATTGACTCCCTTGCGTTAAGGTGCGTGTACCGTGATGATTAATATTGACGGAGACTGTTTCAGGGGTGGTATTGGTCACATAAACGTATGAGTCGGCTATCACTGGCTGACTGCACACTAATAATGATAACCATCCGATATTTTTCATTAAGTTTTTATTTAATTGGCTACTCATGTTTTCCCTCCATGATGTTTTTATTCAACATTGTGTCAAGAACAATATGACGAGATCACTATGGCAGTTAATTTTTTGAAGTCAGTGACAAAGTGCGACAGCACCTTGATTTTCCGATGAATGAGCATCAAAAATTCAATTTAATGTATAAGCTCTGTTGACATTTCATTTGGCAAATCAAAACCCAAGTCAGAACAATAGAATGTTAAGATTTTACTTGAACGAGAGAATTTTATTGGCTAGTGATTTGTGATGTAGAAAGAGCAAGAGCATCTCGTAGTTGCTTATACCAATCGACCTGAGTTAAGCGTCCTTATTTTGACGATAAGCACCGGGACTGACCCCAGTCCACTTTTTAAAAGCACGGTGGAACGCACTCGGATCATGAAAATTGAGTTCAGTGCTAATGTCTTGTAATGATACTTGGCTGTTACTGAGCAGCTCAATCGCCATATCACGGCGTATATCATTTTTCAGTTGCTGATAACTGAAACCTTCACTTTTCAGTCGCCGCTGAATAGTCGCCTCAGACATATTGAAATGATGGGCAATTTCAGACAGTTCAAGCCATTGTATAGGCGGCTCTTGCATTAAGTAGCGACGAATTTGGGCACTGGTTGAATGTGGATTTTTATAACGGGTCAGTAAAATATGTGGAGTTTGCTGAATAAATTGATACCACGATTTACTGTCCTGTTTTATTGGCATTTTTAAATAATTGGCATCGAACTGAATATAGTTTTCAGCCATTTGATACTGGATATTTTCACAAAAACGAACTTTGTAGTCGATGTCATCTGTAGGTGCATCACATTTGAGTTGAATTTGATTCAAAATCACCCGTTGACCCACTAGCCAACACATAAGCGCATGAATCAGCATGATATAAGTCGCGTAACTAAACATGCGCTTGGGCTGTTGTCGTTCATAAATCACAATATAGGCATAATGCTCTTGCACCATGAGTTGACTGCTAAAGTCATCTAGCACCAGATTCATAAACTGCAAAATATGTTGAATGGCTTGGTCCAGCTGGGTGGTGTGTAATAGTGATTTAGACAAAAACTGAAAACTGCCACGGCGCATAGCATGACGATCCATCCCAAAAAACTCATCATTCATGACATTGGACAGTTCAGTCCAGAGCTGTGCATATTGATTGACTGAGACTCGTGCCTTTGTCGCACTTAACAGTTCGTTATTGATGCCTGCATTTTTCAAAATATCAGCAACTGCATATCCCTGCTTTTCAGCTTCAAACAATGCTTCGTGTACCAAAGCAATTGAAATGGAATCTTTCTGGGTGTTTGCATGTTCCGATGCAGTCATAGTGGCTTCCATATTTTTATTGTGCATTTTGAGCATTGTCCAAAACCATCATGGAAGATGCAATATTTGGAAATTGTACTTAAAGGGTTCTGTGTTTACATTTCTTCTTAAGTCGTAGCATTCAATCATACAAGGAAAAATAAATGAAGATTCAAGGGAAGGTTTTTGTCGTTACAGGTGGTGCATCGGGTTTAGGTGCGGCAACAGCACGTCATTTGATTGAACAAGGTGCGAAAGTCATTTTGGTAGATATGAACCAAGCTTTAGGTGAAGAGCTACAGCGTGAGTTGGGTGAAAATGCTCAGTTTAAAAGCCTTGATGTTACTGATGAGCACGCCGTGCAAAGTTTCTTCCAAGAAGTCGAGGCGGAATATGCACAATTGAATGGTTTGGTGAACTGTGCGGGTGTAGCGCCTTCAGCCAAAGTGTTGGGTCGTGAGGGTATTCATGAGCTGGCTTTATTCCAAAAAGTATTAAACATCAATGTCTCAGGTACTTTTAATATGCTGCGTTTTGCTGCGCAGTTAATCGCGAAATATGAACCTCAAGCTGGTGAAGAAGAACGTGGCGTGATTGTGAATACAGCTTCAGTTGCAGCCTATGACGGCCAAATTGGCCAGACCGCTTATGCAGCATCGAAAGGCGCGGTTGTCTCAATGACTTTGCCGCTGGCACGCGAGCTAGCACGTGAAAAAATTCGAGTGATGACCATTGCTCCAGGCATTATGGAAACGCCAATGTTGAAGGCGATGCCGCAAAATGTACAAGATGCGCTAGGTGAAATGGTGCCATTTCCGAAGCGTTTGGCAAAACCGCAGGAGTTTGCTCAGCTGGTAGGGCATATTTTTGAAAATAGTTATTTGAATGGTGAAGTGATTCGTTTAGATGGCGCAATTCGTATGCAGCCTAAATAATTTCTTAGGGTATACCCATTGCGGAGTCTTACCTTAAATAAATTCTTTTGTATTAGCTTATTCAGTTACTTTTGTTTTGGCAAAAGTAACCAAAACCATTGTCATTTGCAAAACTCGTTGAATTACATCTTCTGATCAATAACTCGCAAAAACATGACGTAGAAATGTAGTCCTGCCTCGGACAGTTGCAAATGACTTTTTCGCGTATCAAATTCTAAGAATGGACGCTAAAAATAGATATTCAGGGCTTAATTTAACTTTAAAAATTAAATCAAGGCACTGACAGAGAAAGGGACATCTAATGCTTTTAAATGAAGAACAAAAAATGGTTCAGGATATGTTGCGTAGTTATTCGCAAGAAAAACTGAAGCCAACCGCAGCTGCACGTGACAAAACTGCACAGTTTCCTGCGCAAGAACTCAAAGAGCTGGGTGAGTTAGGTGCTTTGGGTATGACTGTTTCACCTGAGTGGGGTGGTGCGGGCCTAGATTATATTTCACTGGTGGTGGCACTTGAGGAAATTGCAGCAGGTGATGGTGCTATTTCGACTATTGTCAGTGTGCAAAACTCATTGCCGTGTGGCATTACCCAGCGTTATGGCACTGATGCGCAAAAGCAGAAATATTTAAGCAAGCTTGCTACAGGTGAGTGGTTGGGATGTTTTTGTCTCACTGAACCACAAGCAGGCTCAGATGCAGGAGCGTTGGAATGTAAGGCCGTTCGTGAGGGCGATGAATGGGTGCTGAATGGAACCAAGCAATTCATTACCACAGGTAAGCATGCCCAAGTCGCTTTAGTTTTTGCAGTCACAGACAAGGCTGCGGGTAAGAAAGGAATTTCTTGCTTTTTAGTCCCAACCGAGAGCGAAGGTTATATCGTCTCTCGTATAGAGGAAAAGATGGGGCAGCACTGTTCGGATACGGCAACTATTGTTTTAGATAACTGCCGCATTCCGGCAGATCATTTGCTAGGTGCGGAAGGTGAGGGCTATAAAATTGCCCTCTCAAATTTGGAGTCGGGACGTATTGGTATTGCCGCGCAATCAGTGGGTATGGCTCGTGCAGCTTTGGATGCAGCAGTTGAATATGCCAATGACCGCAAAGCCTTTGGTGTTGAAATTGTACAACATCAGGCCGTTGCTTTTCGTTTAGCCGATATGGCGACACAAATTGAAGCGGCACGCCAGTTAATTTTCCATGCAGCCGCTTTGAAGGACGCAGGATTGCCGTGTTTAAAAGAAGCGTCTATGGCCAAACTGTTTGCCTCAACTATGGCGGAGCGTGTTTGTTCTGATGCGATTCAAATTCATGGTGGTTATGGCTATGTCTCAGATTTTCCAGTTGAGCGAATTTATCGGGATGTTCGTGTGAGCCAGATTTATGAAGGAGCATCTGATATTCAACGTCTGGTCATTGCACGTGAAGTCACCAAGGTTTAAGTTGACTCAGTTTTAGACCTTGGTCGATGTTCAAAGCTTGCATTTTCATTGAGGGATTTGGAAATTGTAGGTGCATTTAAAACATGGTTATCTAGGTACAGCGGTTAATTACGGTCACTAAGTCGGGCAGTTAAGCTGCTTTAGGTTTTCAAACAATATAGGACTGACAATGAGGTCAGTTCAACGCTTAAAACGATAAAGAACATGGACGGCCAAAGTGGATTTGGCCTTAAAAAATGGATAATACGAGGTTGTCGTGATGAAGACATTAGAACAAGCCCACCAAGAATTTAACTATGAGCAATTGATTCGGGAACAATTGGTCGGTCAACCCAATGCAATGAATGCCTATATTGAGTGCTGTCAGCGTTATGTCGGTCAGCAAAAAACAGCACTCATTTGGGAAGGAAAAAATGGTGAGTCTGAGCAATGGAGTTTTGAACAGCTCGATGTGGCCTCAGCACAGTTGGCAAATTATTTTAAAAGTATCGGGATTCAAGTGGGTGACTGTATCGCAGGGCTGTTACCGCGTACGCCAGAACTATTGATTACGATTTTAGCAACATGGCGGATCGGTGCAATTTATCAACCTCTGTTCACCGCTTTTGAGTCGAAGGCGATTGAACATCGAGTTTTAACTGCGAATACTAAATTGATTGTGACCAATGCGGAGCAACGTCCAAAGTTAAATCATGTTGAAGTCAAATATATTCTTACAGTGAATGCGGGAATAAATTTAGCCAGCAATGAAGCTGATTTTTGGCAAGAGGTCAAACAACAGTCCGATCAATGTGAAGCTGTTTTACGTAGCTTTGATGATGATTTCCTGATGATGTTTACCTCGGGCACCACAGGTTTGGCGAAATCAGTGCCTGTCCCTTTAAAAGCAGTTTTGGCTTTTAAGGGCTATATGCAATATGCGGTAGATTTAAGAGATGATGATTCATTCTGGAATTTAGCCGATCCGGGCTGGGCTTATGGGTTGTACTATGGAATCACAGGCCCGCTCAGCTTGGGGCATAGCATCATTATGGATGAGCGTGCATTTAGTGTCGATCATGCAGTTGAGGTTATTAAAAAGTATCGTGTCAGTAACTTAACGGGTTCACCTACAGCTTTTCGAATGTTCTTCGGTTTTAAAGAAAAGTTTGATCCTTCCATTAAAACTCACTTACGCGCCGTGAGTAGTGCAGGTGAGCCTTTAACCCCAGAAGTGATTCATTGGTTCAATAATGATCTGAACGTCAACATTTATGACCAGTATGGACAAACTGAGTTGGGCATGGTGATTGCCAACCATCATGCACTGGAGCATGAGAAAAAAGTCGGGTCGGCAGGCTTTGCCAATCCTGGACACCGCTTTGCTGTACTGGATGCGAACCACCAAGAAGTGAAGCGCGGAGAGATTGGAACGTTGGCGATAGACTTTAGCCAGTCACCACTGACATGGTTTAAGGGTTATGGTGGCAATAATCGAAAGTCCTTTGTGGGACAGTATTATTTAACTGGTGATACGGTCAAACTGAATGAAATTGGCGGTATTGATTTTGTTGGACGTGCTGACGATGTCATTACAACATCAGGCTATCGAGTTGGGCCTTTTGATGTCGAAAGTACTTTGCTTGAGTGTGTAGAGGTTTTAGAGTCGGCTGTGATTGGTAAGCCTGACCCAGAACGCACTGAAGTGGTGAAAGCTTTTGTGGTACTGAAACCGCAGTACCAAGCATCTAAAGAATTGGATAGCAAACTCCAAGCTTATGTGCGTTCACGTTTATCTAAACATGCGTATCCGAAAGAGATTGAGTTTGTTGAAAGCTTGCCGAAAACGTCGAGTGGCAAAATTCAACGTAATTTATTGAAACAGCAAGAAGTGGCAAAGATACAAACCTTACAAGCTGCAATTTAATTTAAAATAAAAGGGTCTTAGTGGTAAGTCGAATTCGCAGTAATTGTTGATCTAACCGATTGAAAAAAATTATCTTGGCGGAGTCTTATCGAATTTTCATCCAATTTTGTCATTAGCCTGCGGCTCGCCCTACTTTTGTTTCGGCAAAAGTAGGCAAAACCATTGTCACCTGCAAAACCTGTTCTTTTCTTGGATTTATTAAAAGATATCGAAGAAACATTATCTTGCTTAGACCATGCAGGTTGCAGATGACATTTTCGCGTATCATATTTTTTGTTGAACTCTAATTAGAATTAAAGCCAGCCAGTTCTAAATGGGCTGGCTTTTCTTTGCTCCATTTATAGTGATATGTGACCTGTGGGAACACCGCCTGAAATATAGCTAGATGTATAAACAGCCTAAGTAAATTTAACTAGGCAACTACTATGATTCAATATCCGTAATTTAAAAATGAAAAGATGAGCCATTTAAAGCACATCGCATTTATTGAATTTGTGCATAGCCAATCTTAGTTTCATAGTTATAATTCGACATCAATATTTTCTTTAGCAAAAGGCTGAATCATGGACGAGTTAGATGAAAGTCTAGAACTCAGTAATGCTGAAATGCATCTCTATAGTCGCCAGATCTTATTGGACGGATGGGATATAGAGGCACAAGAAAAACTCAAGTTGGCCAACGTCCTTATCGTGGGCTGTGGAGGCATTGGTTGTTTGACTGCGGAGTTACTGGCACGTGCTGGCGTAGGGCAAATCACTCTGATTGATGCAGATACGATCGAAGTAAGCAATCTGCAAAGACAGATTGCTTATGTAGAAAACAATGTCGGTTTCTATAAAGCAGAGGTTTTGGCCCAGCGTTTAAAGCAGATCAATCCCTATATCCAAGTCCATGCGCATACTGTAAAGCTTGATACAGCCAATGCAGCTCGCTTAATGGTTGGTCAGGACCTAGTTCTTGATGGTTGTGATAATTTTACGACGCGGTATTTGGTCAATCAGCAGTGTAAAGCGGCCAATATTCCACTCATCAGTGCATCGGCCATTGGTTTTCAAGGGCAACTCTTTATGGTGGAAGGCGAGTCTGCTTGTTATGAATGTCTGTTCCCGAAAGAAGAACATGCGAATGAAAGCCTACGCTGTGCAGATTCGGGCGTTTTAGCTACCACCCCTAACGTGATGGCTAGTCTTCAAGCGCATCATGCACTTTTATACTTGGGTTTAAATGTCTCCGCACTCAAACAACGCCTGTTGCTTTGGGATGGCTTAAGTATGAAACAACGTTTGCTTACTTTCGAAAAAGATACAGATTGTCCAGTTTGTCAGGCAAGATAAGCCTGCAATTTTTTCATTCTTTGATACACTCAATACAATTTATTTTTGACCGATATTATGAAAAACAATATCTTTTTAGATGGACTGCGCTCTGTTGCCCGTGTTGGGGAAACAGCAGTCATTGCAGCGCGTGCAGGTATTAAGTACGCAACTGAAAAACCAAGTAATGCCAAACTGATGCGTGAAACCTTTGAGTCTTTGGGTTCAACCTATATCAAGTTGGGTCAGTTTATTGCCAGTACACCTTCACTTTTTCCACGTGAATACGTTGAAGAATTCCAAGGCTGTTTAGACCAAACCCCATCTTTACCGTTTAGTTATGTACAAGGGGTTTTGGCATCTGAGTTTGAAGGTCGAAATCTGTCTGAGATTTTTGCATCAATTGATGAAACACCGTTAGCTTCGGCATCTATTGCCCAAGTCCATGCCGCAAAACTGGTGACGGGCGAAGATGTAGTGATTAAAGTACAAAAGCCAGGTGTAGAAACAATTCTCTATACTGACTTAAATGTGCTGCACTGGGCAACTAAGGTCTTGGAAAAAGCGGTGCCTAAAGTCAAATTTGCATCTCTTGCAGACATTGTGGAAGAAATCAAAACCCGCATGGTTCGTGAAGTCGATTTTATTGAAGAAGCCAGTAATCTGGATGACTTTGTCAACTATCTCAATATCACACAAAACCATAAAGCCATGGCACCGAAGGTCTATCACCAATATTCGACTCGCCGTGTGCTGACCATGCAACGGTTATATGGTGTACCATTAACCGATTTTAATGTGGTGAAACAGCGTTGCAAAGATCCATCCCAAGTCCTGATTACTGCCATGAATACATGGTTTGGTAGTCTGATGATGTGTAATAGCTTCCATGCTGACTTACACGCTGGAAACTTGATGTTGCTTGATGATGGTCGTGTCGGTTTTATTGACTTTGGAATTGTGGGCCAGTTGAAACCTGAAGTCTGGACAGCTTGTATCGCCTTTATGGATGCCTTACAAAAAACCGATTATGCACTCATGGCGGAAAACATGCTGAAAATGGGCATGACCGCAGTGCAGATTGATACGCAAGTGTTGGCCGCAGATCTTGAGCGTTTATTTAGTGGTGTGCTGTTGGCAGATCCGCAAGAATTGCTGAGTTCAAACCCAGCAGATTTGAATGACATTATGATGGATATGGTCGCAGTGGGCGAGCGTCACGGCATTCGCTTCCCACGTGATTTTGCCTTGTTATTTAAACAGATGCTGTATTTCGATCGTTTCATGCGCATCCTTGCACCGTATACCGACATCTATGCTGACCAGCGTTTGCAAATGGTGCAAACTATCGACCCAAATGTGTTGTTAAAAAACTAAATTCTTTTGAAGCACATTCTCCAAAAAATCCCTTTCAGTCCTTCTTTTGAAAAGAGGGACTGAAAAACGCTTTCCTGTTAAAGGGGTGAGAAACATGGTTTCGTAATGCAGGAATTAAAAGTCAAAATCGGTTAAAGGTAATAATGTGGACGCAATTATCATTGAAGGTTTAAAAGTTGAAACAGTGATTGGCTGTTTTAACTGGGAACGTCAGATTATTCAGCCTTTAATGTTGGATATGATTATTCAAACAGATTTGGAGCAAGCATCAAACTCAGATGACTTAGACCATACCTTAAATTATGCTGAAATTTGTGAAATCGCGGCAAAGGTTATTCAAGAAGCCAAGCCTGAACTGATTGAACATGCGGCAAAGTTGGTCATCAACGCACTTTTTTCTACCTTTCATGCGATTGAATCAATTAATATTACCATCCGTAAGCCTGCCATTATCGCGCAAGCAAATTCTGTAGGAATTCGTCTTGAACGCCACCGAAACGATTTTCGCCCTAGCTCTGGCGAGTAATAATAACCCTCAGCAACATTTTTTATATGCCTCTGATGAGTTATCTAAAATTGGGCAGCTGCAATTTTCGAACATTTATTTAATTCCATGTCGTGATGGTGTCGGAGCAGATTATTGGAATGCAGCCTGTTTGCTGAAATCGTCTTTGTCTGTTACCGATATTTCGGTATTGTTGAAAAATATGGAAGCTGCATCTGGGCGTATCCGCCCATCGCATCAGATTGCCTTGGATGTTGATTTGATTGCATGGGGTGACAACCTAGAGCATATGCAATTTAATCCTAAGAAACTGCCTTTGGCTTTAGATGTTAAAATTCCAATGTTTGATGTGTGGAAGGATGCTGCCTTTCAACATGCAGAGCATACATTTCCAACGGTCAGTTGTTTAGAAACCAATTAACATATTGAAGTGTGATTGCATTTATAACTGCTTTAAGATGTATATAAAAATACAATTCAAAGCGAGTTATTTCATGAAAATACAAATTTTGAGTGCGCTTTTTTTAGCAATGCTTGTAGCGGGTTGTCAATCAAATCCATCAAACTTGGTTGAAGCGGAATCAGATCTGACTTCAGTAGTGACAAGTACAGTTGGGAATGAAGTCTCAGCATCGAAATCTGTTGAAAATAAAGCGCTAGAGCAGGCGGTGCATGCCTATACGCAAGATCAGTCAAATTATCAAACTAATACTTTTGATTTGAATCAGGATGGTCTGGCTGATGCAGTGGTACTGCTGGATGGTTCAGAATGGTGTGGTTCTGGTGGATGTACTTTATTGGTCTTTAAAGGACTTGCTAATGGACGCTTCCAACCACATAGCAAAATGACCGTATCATCTACCCCAATTTATGCTTTAAGTACACAGACGCAAGGTTGGCATGATTTGTCGGTTTACACACGTGGTTTAGGACAGGTCATACTCAAGTTCAACGGAAAAAGTTATCCATCCAACCCTTCATTGGCAACTAAATATACAGCGAATTTGAAACAAGTAAGCAATACCTTATTGTTGCCGATCGTTGTGGAATAACTCAGCACTAAGTCAATAAAAAAGCAGTGGTGATTCCACTGCTTTTTTATTTAAACCCTTGTTGTTTAAATAAAATAACTGGTCTTGGTCATGAGTTTTGATATAGCCGTCATGGTGATTTTGACAGGAATAGGTAAATCGACACCGCCAGCATTTAGTGCTGTATCACGGTGATGTAATTCATCTTCATTCATTTGTACAAGGATATTGCGTGAACGATCATCTTGAGCAGGGAGTTGGCTGATGTGGTGTTGTAAATGCAGACTGACTTGGCGCTCCGTTTCTGCAACAAAACCTAAGCTATATTTATCGCCTGCAATGCCTGCGATTGCGCCCATACCAAAAGACAAACCATACCAAATTGGATTGAGCAGACTGGTATGGCTATCCAGTTCTTTTAAGCGGTCTTCACACCATGCGAGATGGTCTTGTTCTTCAATCGCGGCTTGTTCCATTTCACGGCGTACATTTGGCAGTTTTGCAGTTAAGGCCTGACCATGATAGAGCGCTTGAGCACAGACTTCGCCACTATGGTTGACTCGCATTAAACCAGCAACATGACGCGCTTCACTGACGGCCAGTTGGGTTTCTACCGCCTTACCTGGGTTCTCGCGTTGAGCAGACGTTGTGCCAGGAACTAAGCTGCGCAGGGCTTGATCAAAAGAATTGATAAATTTATCTATGCCAGTGTAATGACGCATAACTTTAGTCCTCTAACTCAGGTTGTACAGTTTTTAGCATAGGCTTAAGTCGATATAACAACCATACTGTAAAAACTGCACTTAATATAGCGGTAATGCTGAAAAGTATTTTAATATCAATCTTTAAAACACTTAAAATGATAATCGAAAATACAGCAGATGACACCATAAACACCGCATTTAAAATGTTGTTTGCGGCAACAACACGTGCACGGTGTGACCGCGGAGAATACGCTTGCATCATGGCATACAAGGGTACGATATAAAAACCACCACTGATGCCAAGCAAAGTCACTGCGAGCATGACATGATAGTAAACCATACCGTGGTTGAACATATCGCTAACATTGAGCATTGCCCCTGTACGTTCTGGGACATAAGCGAGACTCAAGGCCAAATAAAAGGCAAATAAAGTCAGTCCAATAGCACCCACAGGCACCATTTTTATATTTACTTCTGAACCACCAATCTTACGGCATAACAGCGAACCGACCCCAATGCCGACAGAGAAAAAGGTCAAGAGTAGGCTTACGACATTTTCTGAAGCGTGTAGATTTTGCAAGGTCAACTGCGGAATTTGAGTGAGGTAGGTCGCCCCATAAAACCAATACCATGAATTCCCCAGTAAAACCATAAAAATGAGGGGCAGGCTTTTGGCATATTGAAGTGTTTGAAAACTCGTTCTAAAGAAATTCCAGTCGATCTTTAAATCGGGTGCGCTGACTTTTTGTTTTAAAATATAGCGGCTAGAGAAATAACCCAAAATAGCAATCGTAACCACAGTCAGGCTAATCCAAAACAAATTGCCATTTGACGCTGAAATGACCGCACCACCTAAAATCATGCCCACCAATATGGCAATAGATGTACCTGATTGGAACAATGCGTTGCCAGACATGAGTTCATTTGGCTTGAGAATCTCAGGTAAAATGGCGTATTTGATTGGGCCAAAGAAGGTGGAGTGTGTGCCCATCATAAATAAAGCCAACAACAGCAACCATAGATTTCCCAATAAGAATCCTGCTGAGCCAATCAGCATAATCACAATTTCTAAAATTTTAATGCCGCGAATCAACTGTGAGCGTTCAAATTTGTCAGCAATTTGTCCTGCTGTTGCGGAGAAAATAAAGTAAGGTAGGATAAATAAAAGTGCAGCTAGATTATTGAGTGTACTTACACTGGCTGCTTGTTGATTAATCCATCCATAAGTAATGACTAAAAGCAAAGCTTGTTTATAAACATTGTCGTTTAATGCACCAAAGAATTGGGTAATAAACATGGGAAGAAAGCGACGGGTACTTAATAGATGTTCATTGTTTTTCATGCTTTTTGCACTGCATTAAGTTTTATTAAGAAATGTGACTAATTGCTCAATCGTTCAATAAAATCATGTAAGATATTTAAAACCTGAAATTGGGTAAAATAATCAATAGATTTCAGTTCTTTTGGGTCATTTCATTAGAGCAAATCCATAAAGATTAAATAAATTTAGAGTTTTCTATGCTTGCCAAAACAAATTTTAAAAAGTCGACTCTTTCATTGAGTATGAATTCTTTCATACCGTGGCATCATAACAATAAATATTTATGCCTGAGTATCTTTTTAACGCTTTTGTCACAAGCAAGTTTTGCAGAAACGCCCGTTGCCATTGAGCCAAGCAGTGTGCAAGTGGATACGCAAACGAATGCGCAAATGACTGAGGAAATTAAAAAAGAAGCGATTCTTCAGGGTATGAGCAGTACTGAGGAATTACAGAAAGTTAAAAATATGGCGGTTGAACCTACTGTTCCAGACAGTATGCAAATGTTGCAACAGCAACAAACCTCTTTAAAAAACTTAGCTGAATTTGCACCAATTCAATTTGAAGACCTTGAGGATTTGCCTGATGTTCAAGTCGATCAGAATATGGCAAATGATATTTATCAGGTAGCAGAGCAAGCCAAAGCAGAAGCACAGGCCTACCGCAGTGGTCAAAAGAAAGAGCTTGTCGTGGCAGATGCGACACAGCAGGAAATGGCTGAGATTAATCAAGCACCTGTTAATGTCGACGATTTGATGCGAAATATTCAAGCAGATAGTCAAATTTCGGTAGAGGCAAATACAGCGGGAAATACCTTAGATTTTGACATGAGCACCGAAGAGAAAATCGCCAAAGAACCGAACTTCTTTAAACGCATGCTCTATAAGATTCGACCACCAAAAGAAATGGATAGCGCCAAAGTTCCACGGATCAGTGCTGATGTTGAAATTATCAATGCAAAATATGAGGGCGAGATATCGAATAAAGCTTATCAGGCAGCATTGGTTAATTTAAAAGACAATATTAAGGGTAAGCTCTCGAGTTTGACCCAAGAATCTTTTGATGATTTTCCATCGGCACTACCGCAACTCCGTACACTGTCCAATCAAGCGGCGCAAGCGGTTGGTTTTTATAATGCTGAGTTTAAGTTTGAAAAAACCAGTAGTAGTCGTGTCCGTGTTCAAGTCACACCGAATACACCCGTTCGTATCGAAGAGCAAAACATTGAATTTAGTGGTGCAGGTGCAAATTTACCGCAGTTCCAAGTGATACGGGTTTTGCCTGAACAAGATGTAGGCGATGTATTAAATCATGGCTTATATGAGTCAACTAAAGGACGAGTCAATGAGGCTGCAAGTAATAACGGTTTCTTTGATAGTTATTGGCGCTTACACGATGTGAAAGTGGAACAGCCACAAAATACAGCAGATATTAACCTGCGTTTTGAGACAGGTAGTCGTTATAAGCTGGGTGACGTAGAGTTTGTAATGAGTGATCCAGATAAGCCACTACCAATTGATCTGGATGTTTTACAAAGTCTAGTGACATGGGAGCCCGGAGCGGATTATACCTTTTGGCGTGTAAATGGTTTGGCTAATAATTTGACCAACTCACGCTACTTTAACTATAGTTTGGTCGATGCTGTTCGACCAGATCCAGTTGAAATGCCAAGCGAATTACCTCCTGATTTGCAGAAATTGGTCGATGAACAGCAACTTTCACGTCAAGATGTTTTGGCTCAGGAAAAACAACAGATTGTGTCAAACCGTGAAGTGACCCAGTCTGTCGTAAGCGAAACTCAGTTTGCAGGTGTGAATGATGTAGAACAAAATCAAGCACAAGCGACACTAAAAACTGCACAAGAATTAAAACAAAGCGAAGAAGAACGCCTAAAACTTGAAGCGCGAGAAACAAAGGTCATCCCCGTTAAAGTCACATTAAATGCTGATCAATTGAATAGCGCTGAATTAGGTGCTGGTTATGGTAGTGATACAGGTGTTCGTTTACGTGCGCAATATCGTCGTGCCATTGTTAACAATCGTGGACACTCTTTTGATGCGAACTTAGAACTTTCACAAATCCGTCAGTCTATTGATGGTCGATATAACATCCCCTACAAGCATCCATTGAATGACTATGTGAGCCTTGTGGGAGGATATGAGCGTGAAGAACAAGATGATGTTGGACAGGGCGTAAGTTTACAAACTGAATCAGCAGTTATTGGTGCAGACCGTGTTATTAAAAATCCGATGGGAAATTGGCAACATACCTATGGTGTGCGTTATCGTTTAGATCGTTTAACCCAAAAAGGGGTTGCAGATGAAGACGATATTCCAGATGCCTTTATTGCAAATGACGACCCTGAGCAAGAGTCACTGCTATTTGGTTATGAAATTTCCAGAATTGATAGCGATAAACGTGTCAATCCAAGTAAGGGCATTAAACAAACTTATAAGCTTGAACTAGGCAGTGAAAGCCTACTCTCAGATGCAGACATGGCAATTGCGAATGCAGGATGGCGTTTTATTTATTCATTGGGTGAAAATGATAATCACCAATTCGTAGGACGTGGAGATCTCGGTTATATCTTTACTCAAGACTTTAGTAAAGTACCATATAACTTACGTTACTTTACGGGCGGCGACCAAGGTATTCGTGGTTTTGATTATAAGAGTTTATCTCCAACTGTGGACGGATTTAAAGTAGGTGGTCAAGCCTTAGCTGTGGGCTCAATGGAATACAACTATCAATTTAAGGAAGGCTGGCGTGCAGCGATTTTTAGTGACTTTGGTAATGCGTATGATAAAGATTTTAGCAATGACACCGAGTACAGTGTTGGTTTAGGCATTCGTTGGGCATCACCGATTGGTCCAATTCGTATTGATGTAGCATCAGGGATTTCAGATGACAGTCATCCTATCCGTCTACATTTCTTTATCGGTTCATTATTATAAAATTTAGCATTTTTTGGGAAGATTATGGCTGAAGTAGAGCAGCAGCAAGAACCAACACCTACGCCGTTAAAACAACAGCGGCGCATTTTTAGAAGTGTCATTTTGACGCTGATGTTGACACTCATCTTGTTGGTGATATCACTTGCAGTTATGTTTTCTACAGATAGAGGCAGTAAGTTTTTACTCGACCAAGTATTAGAACGCCAAAAGATTATTAACTATGAATATGAAAGCGGTAATCTATGGAAAGGTATTATTCTTAAAAATGTAGTGGTCACATTAAAGCCTGTTGATGTCAAAATTGATCGTGCCGATGTCAGTTTAGGGTGGCGTGCTATATTAGATAAAGAAATTCATTTACGCAAAGCTGATGTTCGTAACCTTAGAATTATCACCAAAGGTGAGCCAAGCGATGAACCATTTAAGTTTAATGAAATTAAACTTCCTTTTGTACTGCGCTTAGATACAGCTGATGTTGATCATTTAAATATTAAAACTGCGACAGGTGCGCACGTTGATTTTTATGATGTGCATTTAAATGATGCCTTATGGTCGGGTACAGAGCTTGAGTTTGAAAAGTCAAGTATGAATATGGGTTATTTGGCTGTACGTAATGCAACTGGAAAAATGAAATTTTCAGGAAAATATCCGCTTGAAGCGACAGCAATTGCAAACATCCCTTCCTTAAATAACAGTTTAAACGTACATGATATTGCCGTTCATGCCAAAGGTAGCTTAGATACCATTCAAGCGGGTGTTGCGACCCGAACGCCTGACTTACTAACAGGTTGGGCGATTATACATCCCGTACGTAAACATGTGCCGATGCAAGGACAGCTCAAATTTAATCATTACCATGTGCCACTGCTCAGCGATTACAAATTGTATGCTGAAAAAGGTGTTGCTAAATTTGCAGGTGATATTCAGCGGTTGGATATCGACTTAAACACAGATTTGAGTGGTAAAGACATTCCTAAAGGCCAATACACTGCTTTGATGCATACCGATTTGGTTCATCAACTTGACATTGATAACCTAAATGCGCAGTTGATGAAAGGTTCTGTTAATGTCGGTGGTGTGGTGAGTTGGAAAGACCATATTACTTGGAATTTACAAGGTCGTTTGGATAAACTAAATCCTAAAGATGATGTATTGCCTCAAGTTCTTTCTGATTTTTTACCGCCCAGCTTAGATGCCAAAATTTCCTCGAAGGGGACACTTGAAAAAGGCCTGCATTTAACTGCAAATCTTGACTTTGATCGTTATGAATCATGGCATCTTGCGCTAGACCAAAATCCAGAGAAAAATAATAAAGTCCAGCCAATGTTGATGGATGTCTCTTGGAAAAATATTGATCGCGCCGTACCTTATGTTGGCTGGTTAAGTAGTGCTTCAGGTGATGTAAAACTGGCTTTAGTTGAAGGTCAGCAAGATATTCATGTTGCGACTGTTGTGAGTAAACATGAAAAAGCGACCTTACCTGCGGGTCATTACCTTGCACAGTTAAATCTTAAAAATAATAACTTAAATGTTCCAAGTTTTAGCTATGTTGCAGGCCAAGGAAGTTTAACGGGTAATGCATTTGTTGAGCTTCCAAGTGATAAACGTCAATTAAAATGGAAAGCCGTTTTAAACGCAAAAGACTTTAATCCGCAAACTGTTACAGAAGCAGCACCGATTAATCTATTGAATGGCAAACTTCAGGCTAGTGGGTATGCCAAACCAAATCAACAGATTATTCAATTACAAGGTATTGACCTGACTGGAAAAATGGTTAGCAACAATGAAACGGTTCACTTAACTGGTCAGTCAACCGCCGCATTATTATTTAATGATGAAAAAGCAGGTGGTGGCTTTAAAGGTTATGCTGTGAACTATGACGGAGCTTTAAAAGCCAGTCAACTTGAGGCCAGTCAAGGTACATTAAACCTAAGATTATCAGGAACACCTGAGTTTATTAAAATAACTGAACTGAAGCATAACGGAGTTGCAGGTCAAATTAATGCCAGTGGTTTGGTGCACTTTATTCATGGCATCACTTGGGATGTAAATGCAGCATTCATTCGTTTCAAACCACAGTATTTTGCATCGAGTGTCCAAGGTGAACTGTCAGGTGTCGTGAAGACGAAAGGTACATGGTCGGATGCTTTAAAACGAATTAACATCGAAAGTTTAAATCTGGCGGGTATGCTGAATAACAAACCTGTACGTGGTACAGGTAACTTGGCTTTGGTATTAAATTCTAATCAAAAAGGCTTTTTACCTCAGCAGTTTGAAGCGAATAACTTGCTGTTGGCTTATGCTAAAAACCAAATTCAAGCGACTGGTAATGCGCAAAATTTAAGACTGAATATTAATGCACCTGCGCTGTATGAAATTTATGCAGGCTTGCGTGGTCGCGCATACGGATATTTAAATGTTCAGTCCCAACCCCGATTAAGAGCAACAGCAAACTTAGCGGTGGATAATTTTGGCTTTAAAGATCTAATTGATATGCGTAAATTGCGTATTATTGGACAGTTGCCGACATCAGAAACGACACCGTCACTTATGACGGCAAAAATGGAAAGTTTGCGTAGTGGTAATCGTGAAATTCAACAAGGTGAAATTTCACTTGCAGGAACACGTAAAGCACATTTATTAAAAGTTACTGCGAAAAATGAAAAGTCTAAATTTTATGTGCAACTTGCTGGTGGCTTTAATAGTCAAAATGATTGGTTAGGGCAAATTCAAAAGGGTGATTTTGACTCTGTGCGCGCGCGTTTGGTTCAGCGCCAAAATGCCTCAGTCATTTATAGTAGCTCTAATACAGATTTGCTGATCGGTGCGCATTGTTGGATGAGTCAGCAAAGCCAACTTTGTTTTGATCAGCCAATTCGAGTGAGCAAAACGCGTGGTAATGTTTCATTTTTAACACAAAACTTAGACTTAAATGATTTTGCTGCGTTTATGCCTGAAGGTCTAGCGATTACAGGTAAGTTAAATGGGCATGCAAAAGCGGTTTGGGCACAAGGAGCTAAACCGAAAATTGATGCTCGTTTAGTCACTCGTGATGGGGTGATTGGCTTAGCTGCAGATGACCCACAAGACTTAGGTTCAACGCTAAAATATGAACAAGTGGCTTTGGTTGCAAAAAGTGTGGCAGAAGGTCTACAAATCCGATTGGATGTCAAAACACCTGAAATTGGCGTGGGATATGCCAATGTGGTTATTGATCCATACCGTGACAACATGCCTATGCGTGGTGAAATTGCATTTGATCAAGTACAGCTCAAAGTTTTTAAGCCATTCATAGCCGATGTGCGTTCTATGGGGGGGACACTTTCTTATGCAGGTAAAATCAATGGTACGTTGAAAGCTCCATTACTGACGGGGGATGTCCGTTTAAAAGATGGTTCAATTAGCATGATTTCACTACCAGTGAACTTGACCAATATCCAGCTTTATTCAGCAATTCGTCAAGACCAAGCAACAATCAACGGTGCGTTTAATAGTGGGCGTGGGGTTGGCAAATTAACAGGAACTGTGGACTGGAAGAATGATCCGCGTATTCAGTTACAGCTGAATGGTGAGAATTTACTTATTCGTCAAGCGCCTTTAATTACGGCATTGGTAACACCTAAAATTACGCTTGATGTTTTACCATTAAGTAAGAAACTCACTTTAAATGGTGAAATTCAAGTTCCGCGCGCTTTAATTTCAATGCCAGAGGCATCTGTACCTGTGGTGAATGTATCTTCTGATGTTCGTATAGTCAAAGAGGGGCAAAATCAGTTAGCAATCTTAAACAGCACGAAGCCTTGGGACATCCGTGCTGATGTCATGGTTGGCTTAGGTAATCAGGTCATTTTCCAAGGCTTTAACAGTCGCATTCCATTATTAGGACGTTTGTATTTGTCACAGCGTGGTGCAGAAACTGCTATGCGTGCCAATGGCGCAATTGGGGTTAGTCAACGGGTTAAAATTGAAGCCTATGGTCAAAGTTTAGATTTAAACCGTGCAATTGCGCGTTTCAATGGCGCTCTAAGTAACCCAACTTTAGATATTGATGCAAACAAAGCCGTACAGGGCAGTACGGTTGGAGTGCGCGTAACAGGTACGGCAACTTCCCCGAATATTCAAGTGTATAATGATGCTGGTTTGTCTGAGCAAGAAGCTTTAAATGCATTACTTACTGGACGAATTAATGAAGGTTCTAGTAGCTTAAGCCAAACTGAAGGCTTTAAATCGGATGTTAATAATACTATTGCTGCTGCAGGAATTAGTTTAGGTCTGGGAGGAACACGCGCATTTACCAACCAGCTTGGGCGTACTTTTGGATTAAGTGGTTTGGCTTTAGATGCGCAAGGGACTGGCGATGATACTCAAGTGAGTCTGACGGGTTATATCACTCCTGATTTGTATATTCGTTATGGTGTGGGGGTGTTTACTCCTGTGAATAAATTGACTTTACGCTATCAAATGAATAAGCGAATGTACTTAGAGGCGAGTCAATCAGTAGAGCGTGCAATAGACTTGTTCTATAATTGGAAGTTCTAACGCATCTATTTCCAGATAAGCCTACATTGATGTGGGCTTATCTTCGGTCAAATGGCGCATTATTTTTCAGAATAAATAGTCTTTGTGTAGATGAATAAAATCTATAAATAACAGACAGAAGATACTTAAAATCAATTAAGCCATATTAAAAGTAGGTGTATAGTAAATGGACTAGCTAAATTAAGAGTGAAGATCATAATGCCAATCAAATTTGTAATGCGTTTTGCTGCAATTCTATTTTCCGTTTTAATTTTGGTGGCACTTGCTATTCAATTTTTCTTTGATCCTCACTATACCGTGATTTTTTGGATTTTTTCCGTACCATTCATTTTAGGTACGCCAATTTTGGCTTCGGTCGTTTTAGCGAAAAATGAAGAGCTGGATATCCATTCAGTCAACTAAAACAGGCTTAACAAGGCAAGTTTTAAGTATAAGAAGTCCATCTTTTGATGGGCTTTTCTTTTTTGTTCAATATTTTGCAAAACTAGCACAGTTTCATTCGTGCTTATTTGCTATGTTGATCTTTTATTTAAAGAAATCCCCTTTATGAAAAAAACTGTAATGCTCGGATTGATTGTGGCAGCTTTGTCTGGTTGTAGTACTGCACAAAAGAATGAAGCAGAAAAGCCCAATATTGGTATGGCAAATCCTGCCAGTACTTTTTGTATTGAACAGTGTGGCAAATTAGAGACTCGAAAAGAAGCGAATGGTGAAGTGGGATATTGTCATTTGCCCAATGGTCAAGTTATTGAAGAGTGGGCACTGTTCCGTGCTAGCCAGAGCAAATGTGTCGCAGAGCAAGCGACAGCCTTGATTGGTCAGTCGAATTTAACGGAAGCGCAGATTAAGCAAAAAACCAGTGCGAAGATAGTGCGTTTAGTCCAACCTGGGCAGCCAGTCACGATGGATTATCGTGAAGACCGAGTGACAGTAACGGTTGATCCAAAGACCAATAAAGTAGTTCAAGCGAACTGCGGTTAATTTGCTCAGTCAAAAAGCCCAAATCTGGGCTTTTTTACATTTAAAGCAGGGGAATGGTTCTTCATTTTTAAAAGTTTGATTATGATAGGGCACATAGGAGAGTTGTAATGAAAAAGTTATTTGTTTTGGCTGCTGCCATTGCTTTGGTGGGTTGTGCAGAAAAAAAACCGTTAACGCCAGAAGAACAATGGCATGGCTATTGTAAAAGTGTAGGAAATGCAGCACGTTCGATTATGCTAGATCGTCAAAATGCAATTGAAAAAGACAAAGCAATTGAACATGCCAATAAGGTAGAAGATGCGACGACCAAAGCATTTATCTTAGATATTATTGAGCATGTATATGCTTTGCCTGAAGCGGACATTAAGAGCGATATTGAAGGGGCACGAGAAAAAGTTCGTGCAGCATACACTGAAAAATGTATAGCGACCCCTCATAAAGACATGCCAGATTACAAACCGTTCTAATGAACGGTTTTTTATTTTAAGTTGGTATTTTTTTGTGACAAAACACTAAATCATATATATAGAAAAGCATATAAAAATAAAGAATAATGAAAAGAGAACAAAAACGAGAGGAGCAGAAAATGGAAGTTGTCGGCTATTTAAATCAAGCAGATTTACTCTTGGAAGATGAAAATGGCGTGGCCGTGATTGGTGGAGGGCACTATGTCCTTAGCTTGGGTGATCAGGTTTACTTTAAACAAGCCCTTGAACATGAACCTACACGGTTTTTGGTTCAAATTTCATTTGCCGGTTCGGCGCACCAAAACTTACATGACGACGAAATTCAGATGAAATTTGAAGGATGTCGGGAAAGTTTTAAGCAATATATTCAAGCCACAACAGTACACTAAGGTTGAATACTTATATTTTGAAAAAAAAGGCAACATGAGTTGCCTTTTTGTTTTTAAATACCAGTCCAAAGTTAATGTGTTAAAGACTGAGCAAATAGCAGTAAATGTGGTATTCATTGTGCAATCGGTATGAACATCATTTAGTTAGAAAATAATGGGCATCACGAAGAAACACGCTGCTTGCATTAACTTTTAACTGGAATTTTAGTAAAATTTAGCAGTCCATATTATTTACGTAGCTTTAATTAAAGCAGGAATACGTAAATAATTTTTTAAAAAAGAGGAATAACACCGTGCTAGAAGCTTACCGCCAACACGTTGCAGAACGTGCCGCACTCGGAGTCCCACCGAAGCCACTTGACGATGCTCAAACAGCTGCATTAGTTGAATTATTAAAAAACCCACCAGCTGGCGAAGAAGCATTTTTAGTTGATTTACTAGAAAACCGTGTTCCAGCGGGTGTTGACCAAGCTGCATACGTTAAAGCTGCATTCTTAGCTGCTTTGGCTAAAGGCGAAGCGACTTCACCATTAGTTTCTAAAGAACGTGCGGTTTACTTACTAGGCACTATGCTTGGTGGTTATAACGTTGCTCCTTTAGTTGCACTTCTTGATGATGCTGAACTTGCTGAATTAGCAGCTGAAGCACTCAAGAAAACGCTTCTTGTATTTGATGCGTTCCATGACGTTGCAGATAAAGCAAAAGCGGGTAACGCGAATGCACAAGCGGTTATGCAATCTTGGGCTGACGCTGAATGGTTCACGACTCGTAAAGATGTTCCTACTGAAATCAAACTTACAGTTTTCAAAGTAACTGGCGAAACCAACACTGATGACTTGTCACCTGCACAAGACGCTTGGAGTCGTCCAGACATTCCATTGCACGCAAATGCAATGTTGAAAAACGTACGTGACGGTATCAACCCAGAAGTTCCTGGTGAAGTTGGTCCATTAAACCAAATCAAAGACTTGATCGCAAAAGGCAACCAAGTTGCATACGTTGGTGACGTTGTTGGTACAGGTTCATCTCGTAAATCTGCAACGAACTCTGTACTTTGGTTCTTCGGTGACGAAATTGCGCACATCCCGAACAAAAAAGACGGTGGTTACTGCTTAGGTTCTAAAATCGCTCCGATTTTCTTCAACACAATGGAAGATGCTGGCGCGTTGCCAATCGAAATTGATGTTGCAAATATGAACATGGGCGATGAAATCGTTCTTAACATTGATCATGCTGCTGCAAAAGTAACTGCAACTAAAGATGGTGCAGTCATTGCTGATGCTGAACTTAAAACTCCAGTACTTCTAGACGAAGTACGTGCAGGTGGTCGTATCAACCTAATCGTTGGTCGTGGCTTAACTGCTAAAGCACGTGAAGCTTTAGGCCTTGCTCCATCTACGTTATTCCGTACTCCAGTTCAACCTGCTGCTACTGGCAAAGGTTTCACTCAAGCACAGAAAATGGTTGGTCGCGCATGTGGTCTTCCTGAAGGTCAAGGCGTACTTCCAGGTACTTACTGTGAACCTAAGATGACAACTGTTGGTTCGCAAGATACCACTGGTCCAATGACTCGTGACGAATTGAAAGACTTAGCTTGCCTAGGCTTCTCTGCTGACCTAGTTATGCAATCTTTCTGTCACACAGCTGCATATCCAAAGCCAGTTGACGTTCAAATGCAACACTCGCTTCCTGATTTCATCATGAACCGTGGCGGTGTATCTCTACGTCCAGGTGACGGTATTATCCACTCTTGGTTAAACCGTATGCTTCTTCCAGATACCGTTGGTACTGGTGGTGACTCACATACACGTTTCCCAATTGGTATTTCATTCCCAGCGGGTTCTGGTCTTGTAGCATTCGCTGCTGCGACTGGTGTTATGCCACTAGATATGCCTGAATCTGTACTTGTTAAGTTCAAAGGTAAAATGCAACCTGGTATCACACTACGTGACCTTGTACATGCAATTCCTTACGTTGCGATTCAGCAAGGTGACTTAACTGTAGAGAAGAAAGGTAAGAAAAACATCTTCTCTGGCCGTATCCTTGAGATCGACTTAACAGAAATGGAAACTGACCTCACTGTTGAGCAAGCATTCGAACTTTCTGATGCGTCTGCTGAACGTTCTGCTGCGGGTTGTTCTATTACACTTTCTGAAGAGAAAGTTGCTGAATACTTGAAATCAAACATCACAATGTTGAAGTGGATGATTTCTGAAGGTTATGGCGATGCGCGTACGATGGCTCGTCGTGTAGAGAACATGGAAAAATGGTTAGCGAACCCATCACTTCTTAAAGCTGATGCTGACGCTGAATACACGAAAGTGTATGAAATTGATCTTGCGACAATTACTGAACCAGTTCTTTGCTGCCCGAATGACCCAGATGATGCGAAATTGCTTTCTGATGTTCAAGGCGTGAAAATTGACGAAGTATTCGTTGGTTCATGTATGACTAACATCGGTCACTTCCGCGCAACTGGTAAGTTGTTAGAGAAAGTTCCTGGTGGCGTACTTTCAACTCGTTTGTGGATTGCTCCGCCTACGCGTATGGACGAACGTCAATTGATGGAAGAAGGTTTCTACAATACTTATGGTAAAGCTGGCGCGCGTACTGAAATGCCAGGTTGTTCATTGTGTATGGGTAACCAAGCACGCGTAGCTCCGAACACTACTTGTGTATCGACTTCTACTCGTAACTTCCCGAACCGTTTAGGTCAAGGTGCGAACGTTTACTTAGCTTCTGCTGAACTTGCATCTGTTGCTGCTGTACTTGGTAAATTACCAACTCCAGAAGAATACCAACAGTATGCAGCTCAGATTGATAGCATGTCTGCTGACATCTACCAATACTTAAGCTTCGACAAGATGACAGACTATACTAAACCTGCATCTGAGATTGATACGAAGAAAATTGCTGCTGCTCAGTTGACTTAATTCTTTGTTAATTAAGCAATAAGCGGTATAAGATAAGGGCTGAGTAATCAGCCCTTATTTTTTGAGAATAATATGGAAAGAAATGTAGATAGTTTGATTAAGCAGACAATAGAAATAATTCATAAGAATAAAAGTCATGGTGATTATTTTAATTTATTAAAAATTGCTGGAGTTAGTAGTAGTGAGGTTTTTACCCATACTCCAATATTAAAAGAGCTATTAGATCCAAATGGTTCGCATGGACAAAAAGCATTCTTTTTGAAAAGTTTTATAAAATATTTAGGTTTGGATTTTCAGTTAGATGAATATGTGTCTATAAAAAAAGAATTTAGATGTGAAAATGGACAAATTGATATACTCATTCAAAATAAAAATGAAGCGATGATCATAGAAAATAAAATTTATGCAGAAGATCAAAATAAGCAATTAAATAGATACTATAATTATTGTATTGGGCAAAAAAAGCATCCATTAATTATATATTTAACATTAAATGGGGACGAGCCTAGTGTGTCTTCTTTAGGTGTAATAAAAAAACTAAATGATCAATATGTAATTGTGTTAAATGATGAGCAGCGTATTGTGGATTTACGTTGTATAAGTTATGCCGAAAATATTATTAATTGGCTTGAGAGTGTATTAACTGAAGTTCAATTGAGCAACAATTTGGTCTCAGCTATAAGTCAATATGTAAATTTATTGAAGCTGTTGACTGATAAGGTGATAACCGGAGGTAAGGAACTTAATATGATGCTGGAAAATTTAAACTCAGAAGAACTCGCGGCAATAAAACTCATTTCACGACAATTTGATAGCAGCGAATATCGTGGTTATCTACTTTTTCAATTATTTAACAGTGTCCAGAAAAAAATTATAGATAGTGGGAATTTTATAATTTCGGATGACTATGAAGATATTCTGTTCACTAAAGAAAATTGTGCGGCGTGGTTTGAGCAAGTTAGCACAAAAAATCCAGCGCTTAAAAGAAATGTAATAGGATGTGCTTTAAAATTTAAAAAAAATGCAAAGCTTATTTTTCTATTTATAGTGGCAACAAACGATCTGCATTATGGAATAGTTTTAGATGGTATAAGTTCTGAACAATTAAAAGTAATAACTAAAAATTTTCCAACTTGGAAGATACGACCAGTTTGGAAAAAAATAAAATATGAGTGGATTAGTCATGATATTGGAAATTTAAGAAAATTTTCCGAAGATACTTTTAAGTTGCTAGGTCTAGATAATCGTTTTTTAGATAGTTTTATTAATGATCGAATTAATGATTTAGAGATATTGGATAGACTATTAAACTTGGAATATTCTGGAATTTCCAAAACTAAATAATTGGAATTTTAAATGGATTTAATATTTTAGATAAAGTCTGGCATGGTCTTATTGTAATTTCTATACGCATTTCATTGGTTCTGCTTTACAGTCCACCTAAGAAATCGTTTAATCCACGAATTGTTAAATGATTTAAAAAGTTGATGTAGAAATGGCTAAACAATCTCGATTCCTCTGTATTGGTGGTTTCCTCAATGGAACACAAGTCAAAGATCAAGGCGACAGCTTTGTCTGTGTCGAAAACGCTAAAAACGTGACTTATCGAAAAATGGAAATTTTCCATCAAGACGCATGGGACCATGACTACTATGTGTGTGAAACGACAACAGAGCAACAAGCTAGGGATTGGGTTTATGACATTGAGCCCAATTAATTTCGATTCATTTGGAAAAATCCAAAAAAAGAATACGACACACGGATGTTGTTAAATAATAGACATTAAAAAGCCCCATTTTTCAGGGGCTAGTCGTATAGCTCGCGCCATACTCATATAAGGCTCATCTCATACTGAGCATATTAAAGCATATTTCTTAAATATTTTCAGCTCTTATTCAATGAGGGTTAAATCTGCTTTGTTTTCAAGTTTTAATGGACGTAAGGCAAAAATAGACCGCGTATGGCGCACACCTTTCATGGAGTATAAGTTCTTACGTAAAAAGCGTTCATAGTGCTCTGCATTTTTTACAGCGACTTTGAGTAAGTAGTCATAATCACCTGTGACTAAGTGCGCCTCAACGACTTCGGGCATATAGGCCAGTGCTTCACTAAATTGTTCCAAAATTTCATCATCATGGCGCTCAAGTGTAATTTCAATAAAAAACAACTCATTAATCCCAATCGCTTTGGGATTGATATTGGCAGTATAGCCTTCAATAATCTTTGCATTTTCAAGACGTTTAAGCCGTGTCCAACAAGGGGAGGAGGAAAGACCAACTTTTTCAGCTAACTGAGTCACAGTCAAACGCCCATCTTGACGAAGTTCTGACAAAATACGGCGGTCAATTTTATCTAAAACATGGCGATTGTCATTCATGTGCAATTCCTGCTAATAATTTTCTTTATAAATGGTTTTATGTGAAAATATTTCTCAAAAATACTTTGAAACAAGCAAATAATAGAGAAACTATTGAAGTGTCTTCTGATTACAATAAACTTATTCAATCAAAGTCATTTGGGAGATTGGCTTTGATTTGTAAATAACACCATTTAAGGGAAGGGTGCCTTTACATGGTGTTATTTACGCACTTATTTACAGTATCTTCTGCTTCATGCGTTTTTGCTTAAACCAATAGGTAAGCGTTAAACATCCAATCCAGAGTGGGATCAATGCCACCGCAATACGCATATCAGGTGTCAGCCACATCACTACTAAAATCCCTAGCATAAATATAATGCAAATGTAATTACTTAACGGATACATCAGCACAGGGAATAAAGTCGGCTTTTTCAAAGCCAGCATGTGTTGCTTGAACTTTAAATGAGTCAGTGCCAACATCATCCAGTTAATTACAATGGCTGAAACCACTAGACTCATCAGCAACTTAAAGGCTTTTTCTGGAAAAATATAATTCAGTACCACACAGATCAATGTCACCAGTGCAGAGCATAAAATAGCAGCATAAGGGATGCCACGCTGGTTAATTTTCTTTAAGAACTGTGGTGCATTGCCTTGCTCAGCAAGTCCCAAAAGCATGCGACTGGTGCCATAGCTGGTGCCGTTATATACCGAGATGGCTGCAGTTAAAACTACAAAGTTCAGTACAGTTGCAACGCCTTGACTGCCCAATGAGTCAAAGATCAACACAAAAGGACTACCACCTTCTGCAATTTGATTCCATGGAAATAAGGAAAGCAGAACAATAATGGTTAGTACATAAAACAATAAAACACGATAGACAATTTGGTTTACGGCTTTAGGAATAGTTGTCGTTGGATTTTTGGTTTCTGCCGCAGCAATACCGACCAATTCAATTCCACCAAAAGAAAACATAATGATGGCCATTGCCATGATTAAGCCTGAAAGACCATTAGGAAAGAAACCGCCTAGAGCCCATAGGTTGGAAATGGAAGCAGTTTCGCCACCTTGCCCACTGGTAAGCAACCAAGCCCCATAAGCAATCATGCCAATGATCGCGAGAATTTTAATCATGGAGAATAAAAATTCTGTTTCGCCAAAGACTTTGACATGCAGCAGGTTGATGGCATTGATCAGTACAAAGAAACCAAGTGCTGAAATCCACGTTGGAATTTCAGGCCACCAATATTGGACATAGAGGCCGATGGCACTTAGCTCTGCCATGCAGACCAAGACATTGAGCACCCAATAGTTCCAGCCCGACATAAAGCCTGCAAAAGGGCTCCAAAATTTATAGGCGAAATAGCTAAAAGAGCCACTCACTGGTTCCTCAACCACCATTTCACCTAATTGGCGCATCATAAAAAAGGCAATTAAACCTGCAAGTGCATAACCTAAAATGACAGAGGGACCCGCCAGTTTAATGGTTTGAGAAATGCCTAAAAATAGACCCGTACCGATAGAGCCACCTAAAGCAATCAACTGAATATGGCGGTTGCTCAGCCCATGATTAAGCTGACGTTGCTGTTGTGCAGACATGATTCATCCATCTCTAGCACATGCGATAGACATCACATGAACTATGACTTAATAAAAATTTGTGATGGAAATATAATATTTATTTATCAATTAATAAAACTAAATTTATCAATGCGTGTGGTTTTTAGTTAAATATAGCGCTTGCTGGTTAGAATTAAACCAGTTCAGACATTGAGTGCTTGAACTGGTGTAATACGTGAGGTCGTGATTTATATGAGGTTAAGCCTGCAGTTGTGCTGCAATTTCGGGCCATAAGTTTTGGTGGGAACGTTTAAACATGGCCATGTGACCAATGCTTTTGTGTCCATAAGCCTGTGGTTTTAATTCAATATGTCCTGTTTGTGCATTGGGATAGAGGTTAAGCAGTCCTTTGACATTGGCTTGAGTAGCAATTTCATCATCCGATGCCCAAATTGAGGTAATGGCGCAACGAATTTGATGGTGGAAGTCCACTTGGACTGTATTTCCTATGGCATTCATGACATAACCAGGTTTGCTACAAAACTGTGCCCATTCACGTGCCACATCTTTAGGCAAGTTTTCACCCATCCCGATGGCTTGAGTTGGGCCGTAGCCTAATGTATATCGAGCAATTGGGAAGATTAGCTTAAACATGACTGGAGCGAGTAGTTTGGTGCGGCCCTTTAAGTCTTTAACGTGTCCAGTAGAACCAGCAATAGCTACCACCTTTGCCACTTTTTTAAAGTTGGGATTAATACCTAAAAGTTGCCCACCTGCACTATGCCCGAGCAAGATCACTTGAGTTGCTTGGGTTTTATCTAATAGAGCATCTACTGCAGCAGGAATATCCAATTGTCCCCACTGTACAATACTCGCTTTTGACTGTTTAAGTGGTTCGTGCAGAGATTTCCCAATTCCACGGAAGTCAAAAACCAAAACAGCATAACCTTGTTCAGCAAGCCACGATGCAAAATGGTGGTAAAACTGTTGGGTAATGCCAGTTGCAGGGCAGATTAAAATAGGAAAAGTTTGCTGTGTAGCTTGGGCAGTATAAAAGCGTCCACTGAGTAAATAATGGTCGGAACAGGTGATGTTGAGCGTTTCGTAATTCTGCATGGTTGGCGTAGATATTTAAGTTGTTCATACTTTACTTGAGTTCCAAAAAGAAACTTGTCAAATCTATGACTTTAAAGTCAAGCGGATTTGTATAGAATGGGTCGAAAATAAAAAGGAAAACACATGCAGTTTGTTGAATTAGAGATGTCAGTTAAATTCGCACTTTTATTCAGTGCAATTTTTCTATTTGTAGGCATGCTAACTGGGGTGTGGAAATATGCTCAAATTCGCCATTCACCACAATTTCGCGCACATTATTATGTTGATATTGCACATCGTAGTAGTTTGCTATATGCACCTGCTAGCTTAATCATTGCCGTCATGGCGGTCATTTCAGTGTGGTCAGAGCCTGTAAACATGTTGTTTGTGGCAATTAATCTATTCTTTTTTAGCTTTTCGATACTGAGCTATATTGTGCATGGTGTATTACAAGATACCAATAACCAGTTTCGTAGTCCGCACATTTTAGGCAAATGGATTTTACCCAAATCCGTCATGGTGATGGCAATGATGGCTTTGGTTGTAGGGGAAATTGTGGCAACTTTTGGATTATTATGGGGTATGTTTTTAGGTTTATTCTAAGTTGTTATGATTTTTAGTCTTGGTACTTTTACAAAGGTGGATGACTGATCATCCACCTGTTTGCTAGTCAATTGACTGTGTGGCCTTTCGGAATTTTTGGTCGACAACTGCCCATAAGTAAAAGGCCAGTGAAACGACAATAGCATAAATAAAATATTCAGCTTTAAGGTTACCTTGAATTAAGCCATGCATGATCATAATAACCATCAGGGCAATGGTGGTACTTAAATACGTCACCATATTCTTGTTTGCCTTCAGAGCGCTAATGAAGACTTGCTTGTTGAAATGTAATGATAACATCTCCATCCCTCCTTGAGTTTTTGACTAAAAACCAATGTGTTTAGTCGGGTTAGTTCATACTGTTGTACTGCTAAAATTTGAGTTGATCAAGAGCAAAACAAACTATTTTTCAGAAAAATTATGCTATACCAATCAAAATATAAGTATGTAGCATTTTTTTTGCGAATAAATAGTATTTCCGTACGGTATAAGATAGCAAATAAATGTTCTGCCTAAGCTTATATGCCCATTGTATAAAGCAATATTGATGCCATGAATGGCATGATAGGATGGGCTTTAACGCGTTTTTTGTTTTCTAATTCTAAATTTATAAGAGATATGAAGTGCTTGGTATACGACTTTAGCGGTGTATGGTTTATGTATAGAAATGTACAAAAACTGATGTGAGCTAAAATGAAACAATATATGTCCATTTGGATAAAATGTGACAAATATTGATCATAATTAAAATCAGGTTTGGGTAAAACAAGATTTTAATGACATCAGTTTGTGTTTACTTTTTCACTTTGTCGATCACAACTGCAATGATAAATACAATGAGTGATGGAATTAGCCATGCAAGATTTTGTTCCGCAAGTGGCAGGTGAGTGAGGGCATAAGGAAGTTCAAAGTTGGCCACTTTTAAACCATCAAGAATACCAAAGACTAATGAAATAGCTGTAACTGGTGCAATTACACGTCTAGGATGGTTAAAGTATTTCCAGCCAAAGCTCAGCATAATCACCACAATCGCTGGTGGATAGATTGCACTTAAAACAGGCACAGAAAAGGCAATCAGTTTGGTTAAACCTAAATTGGAAATAACAAAAGAGAAGCCAATCAGGATGAAGACCCAAGTTTTGTAGCCAATTTTAGAAATTGAGCTGAAATATTCGGCACATGCGCAGGTTAGACCAATTGCAGTAACCATACACGCAATGAAAATCATACCTGACAGGAAAAATGAACCTAAGTCACCAAATGCATGTTGAACATATGCATGCAGGATCACTGCACCATTGCTCGCATTTGCTGCGACTTCGTGACTTCCGAGGCCAAGTTTGAATAAGCTTAGATAAACTAAAGTTAAGCCAATACCAGAGATAATACTTGCAATCACTGCATAACGTGTAATTAGCTTAGGGTTGCTGACCCCACGTGAACGAATGGCTTGAATAATTACAATACCAAAAACCAGTGCACCTAAAGTATCCATGGTCAGGTAACCATTGACAAAACCTTCAGAAACAGGGCTATCAATATAGTTGTTAATGGCTGGTGGAACAAAACCTGTTGGAATCACCATTGCGGCGATACCTAAGGTGGCTAAAGATAAGATCTTTAACGGAGAAAGTACATAACCAACCGTATCTAAAATCTTGTTTGGATACAGTGCAATGAGAGTGACGACACTAAAGTAAATTGCACTATAGATCAGCAAGCTGCTACTTGATGTTCCAAGATAAGATGAAAAACCTATTTCATAGGAAACGGTTGCTGTGCGTGGTGTTGCAAACAGTGGTCCGACAGTTAAGTAACATGTAATGGTTAAAATGAGACTGGCTATTTTACCCAATGGCGAACTTAAAATCTGAATCGAACCCTCGACACGAGATAGCGCAATAATAGTGATGACAGGTAAGCCTACAGCGGTGATTAGAAAACCAAACGCTGCTAGCCAAACATGTTCACCCGCTTGTTGAGCCACAATCGGTGGAAAGATAATGTTGCCCGCACCAATGAAGAGTGCGAAAGTCATAAAACCCAAAGCAACAATATCCCGAGTACGGAGACTTGTCATAAAAGGGAGATCGAGTTGAACAAAGGGGACGATTTTAGTGCATAAGTGTATTTTTGGCTAATTTATTTCATGGGTAGTATTAAATTTTTTTATAAGATGAAAAGTGAATATATCAACACGTAAAAAATGGGTTGATATATGTGTTTGATTATCCATTTTAAAATAGAAAAATTATAAATATTAAAAGCTTGGGTTTTAATATTTTGATCATCCAATATTGTAGTTTGAGTGGCTTAAAACTATACAAATTATTTTCAATATGAGGCTTTACTATCGTAAGACGATTTAAGTTTGAACAAAAACAATGTGAAAAGGACTATACTTGCGACTTCATAATTGAGGGTATTTCAATGCGTGGCTTAAATGTGAGCATAAAAACTGAACAAGATGTAGAAAAACTGCGTATATCTGGTCGTTTGGCTGCCGAAGTTTTAGCGATGATTGGTGAGCATGTGAAGCCAGGCGTTACGACGGAATATCTAGATGATATTTGTCATGACTTCATTGTAAATACTCTAAAAGTAACGCCTGCCAATATTGGTTATCACGGTTATACCAAGACTACCTGTATTTCACCAAATGAAGTGGTCTGTCACGGCATCCCATCGCCGAATGTTGTATTGAAAGATGGCGATATTATTAATATTGATGTGGCGATTATTAAAGATGGCTACTTTGGTGACACTAGTCGTATGTATTACGTGGGTACAGTAAAGCCAGCAGCTAAAAAGTTAGTTGATACGACTTATGAGGCGATGGTTGCAGGTATTCATGCTGTGAAGCAAGGT
This sequence comes from Acinetobacter sp. WCHAc060042, assembly GCF_003231195.1. NCBI lineage: Bacteria > Pseudomonadati > Pseudomonadota > Gammaproteobacteria > Moraxellales > Moraxellaceae > Acinetobacter > Acinetobacter sp. WCHAc060042. The sequence continues at coordinate 96,653 of NZ_QKVN01000004.1, read as the reverse complement.
GCCACTTTGGGTGATATTGGTTATGCCATCCAGACAGTTGCGCACCGTGAAGGCTATAGTGTGGTACGTGAATATTGTGGTCATGGTATCGGTAAGGTGTATCACGAACAGCCAAGCGTATTGCACTATGGTCAACCAGGTAAAGGAATGCAACTTAAAGCGGGCATGGTGTTTACCATTGAACCGATGATTAATATGGGTAAAGCACATGTCAAAGAACTTAAGGATGGTTGGACCGTTGTTACAGCAGATCACTCTTTGACTGCGCAGTGGGAGCATATGGTACTCGTGACTGAAACAGGTTTTGAGTTGCTGTCTCCTTGGCCTGAAGGCACGGGCAGTTATCCAGAAATTTAACTCGATGTTTTGTGTGCGGTTAAATTTTAGACTTTGGTCTAGCTTTGTGGTCTAAAAGCTAAATTAAGTCTTAAAAGCAATAACTGATATTTCTAAGCCCCTTTATTTGTCGTATCTTTGATGCTTTTTGATTAAAACTTATACATGTAAGCTATTGGTCTGGGCTTTATGTTTTCACTAAAATAGTTTCCAAGATACTCGCTGTAGTTTCTTATTTTTGAAAGTTTATGAGCTTATCCACCTCGGTTAAGCTCTTTTTTTTCCCAAAAATATTTATTTTTTAGGCATTGAGTCTATATTGGCTTGGTTTAAAGGGACTTATTTGAACTCAATTGATCAATTAAATAATCAATAAACACGCGTACAGCAGGCAGTAAACCACGACGTGAAGGATATACTGCATGAAAAATACCATGCGGTGCTTTCCAGTCGGGCAAGACACGAACCAGCTCACCACTTTTTACCATATCTTGTACGATGCTGTCTGGAAGTAAGGCAATACCGCAGTTTTTACGGACTAGTTGAGCCAACATACTCAAATCAGAGCCCATCACTACAGGGTTTACGCGTATTTTCTTTTGTTGCTGTGCATCATTATGTACGATGATATGTTGATCTAAATGCTCATCGACCATACTCAAAATATGATGTTGGCTTAAATCTTCGGGTTGTTTCAGTTCGCCAAATTCATTCAAATACGCTTGGCTGGCAAATAAATGCTGTTCGATGTTCTCAAATTTGCGAATCACTAAACTTGGATCATCATCTAAGTTGGAGCGGACACGAAGGGCAATATCAAAACCTTCATTGATAATGTCAACTCGGCGATTGGTCACCATCATTTGTACTTTGATTTCAGGGTAGGCTTTTAAGAATCCTGGAAGAATGCGTGCAATTTCATTTTGTGCAATTGAGACAGGTAGGCTGAGTTTGATCACACCACGGGGTTGTAAGCTGAGATGATCGACCAAGTCGTGTGCGGCTTGTGCAGCATTCATCATCACTTGCGCATGACGGTAAATGTTCATCCCGATATCGGTCACTGCGAAATGTCGAGAACTGCGTTGAATGAGACGGACCCCTAAGCGTTCTTCAAGATTATACACGCGTCGACTGAGCTTGGATTTGGGAATGTCTGTTGCGCGTTCTGCTGCACTAAACCCGCCATGTTCAACCACTTGAGCAAAACAATAAAAATCATCTAAATCGCTTAACATTCACCATGTCCATTTGTGCAACGATGTGCTTAATTAAAAAGTGATCGTTGCGATTTGTCAATTTTGAAATTGTAGAGATTCAATTAAAAAGACTTAATTATTCAAGGTGTTTCACTGTGTTTTTTTGCTTGCTCGAGTATCTCAAGTACCATTTTATATTCCTCAAAACGTGCAAAGTCGCGAGATGTTGGATTGTTTATGCGCGCAAGGTTCATATTGTCTAGCACATCAACATATTTGACTTGGGTTGCAAGAGGGTTTAATACAGTGCGTTTGGCTGCTTCCAAACGGGATTCGCCTGTTTGTTTGGTGAGGGCTTGTATGGCTTGAATAATTTCGGTACTGAAGCCAAGCTCTTTTAAGTCTTCAGCAGTCGTTGCGGTATCTTCCAAAATGTCATGCAACACAGCAATGATTTGTAGGGTGGGATTGGAAAATTGCAACATGAGGCGTAGTGGATGCAGGATGTAAGGTTGTCCAGCCTTATCGAGCTGTCCTGCATGTTGAGTTGTAGCCAATACAATGGCATTTTCCAAAGTCGACATGATTGTTCTAGGCACTTTATCCTATGCTAAACTTCGCAGCATCTTTGTTTAAAAACTAAATTATGACTTACCAATTGATCTCATTAGACTGTGAAGCGACAGATCCTGTAGCGTGTCCACACTGCCAACAACAGGTGATTGATTGGTCACAAGAACAGTATGTTCAGCCCTGTGAACATACCTTATTTATTGCAATGGATATTGGCTTTGAATATATCACAGATGAGTTTGAAGTGACTATGCAGCGCAGTGTTGATGATCTCCATGCACATGATGATCAAGTCATTATGTTTGAAGAGTTAACGCAAGCCAGTTACCCGAAATTTATTATATTAAAAGCACCATTGGGTGTTGAAGGTTATTCACGCTATTTAGGCTTCACGGCTTAAACAATAAAAGCGCCATTGTGGCGCTTTTATTTTGAGTCAGTTATGAAGCTGCTTTTAGTTTTCTAAAGCTTCTTCTTCACTTTCATCATCTGCGGTATCCATACCGAGTTCTTTGAGTTTGCGGGTGAGAGTGTTACGCCCCCAACCGAGTAACTCAGCCGCATGCCGTTTACGGCCACGGGTTTGTTGTAGCGCAGCAATGATTAAAGTGCGTTCGAACATCGGGGTGGCGATATCGAGAATTTTCATCTCGCCATTTTTTAGCTTCTGTACAGCCCATTGACCCAATAACTCATCCCAATGATGAACTGCAATACGGTCTAGATTATGTGCGGACTGCGCATCTTCACCTGAGCGTGTAATTGGAATTTGCTTCAGTTCTGATGGTAGATCTTCAGGATAGACTTCACGTCCTGTAATCATGACTGTTAGCCAGCGACAGGTGTTCTCGAGCTGACGTACGTTGCCTTGCCAAGGTAACTGTTGCATATATTCTTGCGTTTCTGGGCGAAGGATTTTAGGGCTTACACCTAATTCTTTGCCCGCACGTGCCAAGAAGTGCTGCGCCAACATTGGGATGTCTTCGCTACGATGTGCCAGTTTTGGAATGTGAATACGAATCACGTTCAGACGGTGATATAAGTCTTCACGGAAGCGGCCATCATGTACCAGTTTTTCTAAGTCTTGGTGTGTTGCTGCGACAATACGGACATCTACTTTTACTGGAATATGACCACCGACACGGTAGAACTCGCCATCAGCCAGCACCCGCAGTAAACGCGTTTGAGTTTCAAAAGGCATATCGCCAATTTCATCTAAAAACAGCGTTCCGCCATTGGCTTGTTCAAAGCGACCTTGTCGTTGTGTATTTGCTCCTGTAAATGCACCTTTTTCATGACCAAAAAGTTCTGTTTCAATCAGGTCTTTTGGAATCGCGGCCATGTTGAGCGCAATGAAAGGTTTGCTGCTACGTGGTGAGTGACGGTGTAAAGCATGCGCAACCAACTCTTTACCTGTACCAGATTCACCATTAATCAGCACGGTAATGTGTGACTGAGACAAACGACCAATCGCACGGAAAACTTCCTGCATGGCAGGAGACTCGCCAATGATCTCGGTCGATTGAATCGGTTGTACCGTTTTTGCTGATTCTTGCTGCTGCATTTTAGTGATGTGCAAAATCGCACGATTCACTAAAGCCAAGGCTTCATCAATATCAAAAGGCTTAGGTAAATATTCAAATGCACCTGTTTGATAACTTGAAACAGCAGATTCCAGATCGGAGTGAGCCGTCATAATAATGACAGGTAGGTCAGGATAGTTAGCTTTAACTTTCGCTAAAAAAGTTAAGCCATCAATGCCGGGCATACGAATATCAGTCAAAATCACATCGGGTGCATCTAAACTGAGTTGGTCTAAAGCGGATTGAGCTTCTTCAAAGCTTGTGACGTCAAAACCTTCTTCTTTGAACGTTTTTTCCAGCACCCAGCGCATGGCGCGATCGTCATCAATTACCCATATTTTATTTCGCGACATGGTTTAACTCCCAAGGTATATATAAGCTAAAAGTTGTTTTTCCGGGAACAGATTGGCATTCAATCATTCCGTTATGTTGATGCATAATATTTTGCGCAATACTTAAACCCAGTCCTGTGCCTTTAGCACGACCCGTGACCAGTGGGTAAAACACGGATTCTAAAATTTCTTCTGGAACGCCTGGACCATTGTCTTCGATATCAATCCGTACCACGGAGCGTTGCAGTACACCATTGATGGTCACTAAACGTTGAATACGGGTGCGTAACATGAGTTCAGGTTGGTGGTCGACAAAGAACTCTTTATTTTCAGTCATGGCTTGCACTGCATTGACGCTAATGTTCAACATGACTTGGATTAGTTGATCACGATCGGCCATCACTTCAGGTAATGACAAATCATAATCACGGGTGATCTTAATTTTCTTTTTGGTTTGGTTGGTAATGAGTGAGCGAACACGCTCTAAGGGTTCATGTACATTCACCAACTCATAACTTGGGAGCTGACGAGAACCAAGCATGGTGTCTGCTAAATTACGTAAGCGATCGACTTCACTAATAATAATATCAGTGAACTCGCTGTATTGCGGATCATTGAGACTACGTGCTAACAGTTGTGTAGCACCACGAATCCCGCCCAGAGGGTTTTTAATTTCATGTGCAACACCGCGAATGAGTTGGCGTGCGACTTGATGTTGTTGTAGGAAATTTTCTTCCTTGGAAATTTTGAGCATCCGATCAATCGGATTGATCTCAATTAAAAGTAAAGGGTGATAGGGTTTATTTGAATTCAGCTGTGACACTGTATAGTCAACATGAATATCTTTAAAGTTAACCTTTATAATGGCTTCACGACGGGTGTAGTGTTGTCCCGAGTTTAAAGTATTGAGAAGTGCTTCTTCTGTATTGAACTCATCATTGGGCGCATGGAGTAAATTAAGCGCAGGTTGGCCAGAGGCACGTAAAAGACTGATATCAAATAATGCTTCGCAAGAGGAATTTAAGTAAAAAATATTTAATTTACTGTCGACCAATAAAATCGCAGTGGTCAAATTGTCCACTAAAAGTCGGTAGTCGATAGAAATAGGGTGATCCATTAGCGAATGTATCCTGTATTAAAATAGCGCAATGGCATCTTGATAAAGCATTAAGCGTTCCAAATAGCGGACTGAATTGATGCAAATTAAGCAAAATGCACGCCAACTTTGATTTTGTATAGTGGAATGAGCACACTTTTTTTGCGGAATGCGCTGTAAATGAACGATTGGCTTAAGATATAGCGGATTCTAAAAATCAAGTAAACCGAAAGTGGTTTAAAATGGTGCGTTATTTAAATTTTACTACACTATTGGCTTTATTTTAGTGCATTGCACAAAGAGTATGGAATCGACCTATTTTTATAAACAGAAAAGACATACAATACGCGCATTCTAGTGGAGCGCAGATTCATGAAATCCCCCAAAGTCGGTTTTGTTTCTTTAGGTTGTCCTAAGGCATTGGTTGATTCCGAACGAATTTTAACTCAGTTGAAGACTGAAGGCTATGATGTGGCATCAGATTATGATGGTGCGGATTTAGTCGTTGTAAATACCTGTGGTTTTATTGAATCTGCAGTGCAAGAGTCTTTAGATGCCATTGGCGAAGCCATGAGTGCGAACGGTCGTGTAATCGTTACGGGCTGCCTAGGTAAAGACGAAGACAAAATTCGCCAAATGCACCCAAATGTCTTAAAAGTGACAGGGGCAGCAGCATATCAAGAAGTGATGGAAGCTGTGCACCAATACGTGCCTGAGCCACCAAAACACAACCCATTTATTGACCTTGTTCCAGAACAAGGGATTCGTTTAACCCCAAAGCATTATGCGTACTTAAAAATCTCAGAAGGGTGTAACCATCGTTGTACCTTCTGCATTATTCCAAGCATGCGTGGTGACTTAGTGTCTCGCCCAGTCGGTTCTGTTTTAGAGGAAGCGGCTGCGCTGAAACGTGCGGGTGTTAGAGAAGTACTCGTTATCTCCCAAGATACTTCTGCTTACGGCCTCGATACCAAATACAAATTAGACTTCTGGAATGGTCAACCTGTTAAGACAAAGTTCTATGACATGTGTGAGGCCTTAGGTCAACTGGGTATTTGGGTACGTTTACACTATGTCTATCCATATCCACATGTGGATGCAGTGATTGACTTGATGGCACAAGGCAAAATTTTGCCTTATTTGGATATTCCATTCCAACATGCAAGTCCAAAAGTTTTAAAACTAATGAAACGACCTGCACATAGTGAAAATACCCTTGAGCGTTTAAAGTTATGGCGTGAAAAATGTCCTGACTTGGTGATTCGTTCAACCTTCGTTGTGGGTTTCCCAGGCGAAACTGAAGAAGATTTTGAAATCTTACTTGAGTGGTTAAAAGAAGCACAACTGGATCGCGTAGGCTGCTTTACCTATTCACCTGTTGAAGGTGCAACAGCAAATGACTTGCCAGATCATGTGCCTGAAGAAATTAAGCAACAGCGTTATGAACGCTTTATGGAAGTGCAACAGGCGATTTCTGCTACAAAACTTCAAAAGCGTGTTGGTCAGAAAATGACGGTGCTGGTTGATGAACTGGACGAAGAGTTCCCAGTTGCGATTGCACGCTCATACGCAGATGCTCCTGAAATTGATGGCAATGTATTTGTGGAAGACATTGATAAAAGCCAGATTAAATCAGGTGATTTGTTAGAAGTCGAAATTACCGATGCAGATGAATATGATCTGTATGCACAATTGATTTCGATTAAATCGAATTAAGACACAAATAAAATTTTAAAATTTAGATATTGGAGTTATTACGATGTTGGATTCTAAAAAACCACGTTTTGAGCGCATCTTGCTGAAACTTTCTGGTGAAGCATTGGCTGGAAATAAAGATATGGGGATCGACGCTCAAGTGCTTGATCAGATGTCTTTGTCGATTGCTCACTTAGTTGGTTTGGGTGTGCAGGTCGGAATCGTTGTGGGTGGTGGTAACCTGTATCGTGGTAGTCAATTACAGAAAGATGGTTTGGTTGGTCGTGTAACGGGTGACCAAATGGGTATGCTTGCAACCGTGATGAATGGTTTGGCTCTACGCGATGCTTTGGTGCGTCGTAACATCAAAACCCGTTTAATGTCAGCACTTCCAATTGGTGCAGTGGTTGAATCATATTCAAGCCGTGATGCAATTCGCCACCTGACCCAAGGTGAAGTATGTGTGTTTGTAGCAGGTACAGGTAATCCATTCTTTACTACAGATACAGCAGCATGTTTACGTGGTATTGAGATCGAAGCAGACCTTATCTTGAAAGCAACGAAAGTTGACGGTGTCTACAACAAAGACCCAAGTAAATACGATGATGCAGTGAAATATGACAGTCTGACATTTGATCAAGTGCTAGATGAAAAACTGGGTGTGATGGATTTAACAGCGATTTGCTTATGTCGTGACCACAATGTACCGCTTCAAGTCTTTGATATGAATAAAGCAGGTTCACTGCTTTCAGTGGTTATGGGTGAAAAAGAGGGTACTCACGTAACGAACTAATGTACGTGACCTTGAAAGCTCTCTATACTACACACTATTTTAGAATTTATATCTTTTCGAATTAAGTAAGGAAGATCACATGATTAACGATCTTAAAAAAGACGCAGAAGACCGTATGAACAAGTCACTTGACTCGTTAGAGCATGGTTTTGCTAAGGTTCGTACAGGCCGTGCGCATCCATCTATCTTAAACGGTGTAATGGTTCCTTACTATGGCTCTGACGTGCCATTAAACCAAGTGGCAAACGTGGGTGTTGAAGACTCACGTACACTGTTGGTTCAGCCATTTGAACGCACAATGGTTGCAGCAATTGATAAAGCGATTCGTGAATCAGACTTGGGTTTAAACCCAATTACAGCTGATGCGATTCGTGTTCCTATGGCGGCGTTGACTGAAGAAACGCGTCGTGACATGCAGAAAGTTGCACGTAACGAAGCAGAAAATGCAAAAGTTGCAATTCGTAATATTCGCCGTGATGTACTGGGTGATATCAAAGCATTATTGAAAGAAAAAGAAATTTCTGAAGATGATGAGCGCCGTGCATCTGATGATATTCAAAAAATCACAGATAAGTTTGTTGCAGAAGTGGACAAACGTCTTGCGACTAAAGAAGCTGAGTTGTTGAAGGTCTAAACTTTATAATGACCGATTCAGAAGACAACCTTTCTCTTCCAAAACATGTTGCCATCATTATGGATGGCAACAATCGTTTTGCCAAAAAAAATGCTTTACAAAAGGGGGATGGTCATCGTGAAGGTAAGAATGTCCTAGACCCGATTGTTGAGCATTGTCGAACAAAAAATATAGAAGCATTAACCGTTTTTGCTTTCTCAAGTGAGAATTGGAAGCGCCCCCAAGCTGAAGTCGATTTGCTCATGAAGTTGTTGGAAGATACTATTCATGAACAACTGCCTCGTATGCATAGATATCAAATGTCTTTGCGTTTTATTGGTGATCGAGCAAAATTATCCCCGCAATTGCGTGACTTGATGTTGCATGCTGAACAAGAGACTGCTAATTTCAAGGGCATGACTTTAACCATTGCTATCAGTTATGGTGGGATGTGGGATATGGCACATGCTGCCAAGCAAATTGCACTTGCTGTTCAATCTCAAGCGTTAGATCCTGAGCAAGTTGATGAACAATTGTTTGGAAAATATGTCAGTTTGAGTGACTTACCCGCTGTGGATCTATTGATTCGAACAGGTGGGGATTTTCGCTTATCGAACTTTATGTTGTGGCAAGCATCTTATGCAGAGCTTTACTTTACTCCAACGCTTTGGCCGGAGTTTAGTGTGGAAGAGTTTGATGACGCCTTGGCTGTATTTGGTGGTCGTGAACGTCGTTTTGGAAAAACGACTGAACAAATTCTACAAGATAAAATTGAGAAAAAATAAATGTTAGAGCGGATTATAACCGCATTGGTTTTGGTGGCCGTTGTATTGAGTTGTATGTTTGCAACCCAGTCACACTATCCAATGTTTGTGCTGATGATTATTGCGGCAGGGGTTGCAGGCTATGAGTGGTTTAAACTCATGCCCCGCACAACAAAAAATGTAAATAAGCCTCTTGCATGGGGCTTTGGTCTGTTAACCGCAGGCTTAGCAACCTTGGCTTTATATTTTAATGATATCGCACTGTTGCTCTGGGCGGCGTCTATTCTTTGTTGGCTACTAAGTCTTTATTGGGTGAAAACTTATCCGCAATACGATGCTTGGTATAACTCAACACTAAATGTTATTGGGATCGTACTTGTTTCTTCTGCAGTGACCGCTATTTTTGCATTATGGAAAATGTCGCCTTGGTGGCTCATGTATCTGTTTTTGTTGGTGTGGGGTGCTGATAGTGGAGCATATTTTGTTGGGCGAAAACTGGGCAAGCGTAAGCTTGCACCTGAAGTCAGCCCAAATAAATCATTAGAAGGTCTTTATGGTGGTGTGATTACTGCCATGATCATCGTGGTTGCAGTTGAAATCCTCTATTTAAACTTAACTTATGCACAGCATTTATTGTTTCTTATTTTATCTGTAGTGACAGTATTTAGTTCAGTGTTGGGTGATTTGTTTGAGTCCATGATCAAGCGTCGTGCTGGAATTAAAGATTCAGGCCGTATCTTGCCAGGGCATGGCGGTGTGCTCGATCGTATTGATTCCCTACTCGCTGCTGCACCAATCTTTGCAGCAGGTGTATATGTGTTAAAACTCATTGGCGTAGATTTGTAAATGTCACAATCAGTTTGTATTTTGGGTGCTACTGGGTCAATTGGACAGAGCACCTTAAAAATATTGCAGCAACATGCTCAACGCTATTCAGTATTTGCGGTTACGGCTCACAGTCGACTTGGTGAGCTTGTTGAAATATGCCAACAGTTTCATCCTAAAATTGTGGTGGTTCCCCAAACTAAAGTTGATGAGTTGCGTCAGCTTTTAGTTGCAGTCAATTTACCGGATATTGAAATTCTAGCTGATGAAGCGGGATTGATTGCAGTTGCTGAGCATCCCGCAGTTGATATTGTGATGGCTGCTATAGTTGGAGCAGCAGGCTTAATGCCGACGTTGGCAGCGGTTAAAGCAGGCAAGCGGGTACTGCTTGCAAATAAAGAAGCTTTGGTAATGTCTGGTGACATCATGATGCAGGCTGCTCATGATCATCAGGCATTATTGCTTCCTGTTGATTCTGAACATAATGCAATTTTCCAGTGTCTTCCACACAGTTATTTAGATACTGAGCGTTCAGGACAACCCAAACTTGGCGTTTCGGGGATTTTGCTTACAGCATCAGGAGGCCCTTTTTTAAAGCATAGTTTAGATGAGCTTCGAAAGGTAACTCCTGCGCAGGCGTGTAAGCATCCGAACTGGTCGATGGGGCAAAAAATTTCAGTAGATTCAGCGACGCTGATGAATAAAGGTTTGGAATTGATTGAAGCGTGTCATCTTTTTTCAATTGAAGAACATTTTGTTACAGTAGTCGTGCACCCACAGAGTATCATTCATTCCATGGTGCAGTATGTGGATGGATCAACGTTGGCACAAATGGGTAACCCAGATATGTGTACGCCGATTGCGCATGCTTTAGCATGGCCTGAGCGTATTGAAACACATGTACCTGCTTTGGATTTATTTAAAAATCATCAGTTAGATTTTCAGGAACCAGACACTATACGCTTTCCATCATTGGGTTTAGCGCGTCAAGCGATGAAAACAGGTGGTACGGCTCCAGCGATTTTAAATGCTGCTAATGAGGTAGCCGTTGCTGCATTTTTGAATCAACAGCTTGGTTTTATGGATATTCCTGCTATTGTTGAACACACTTTAAATACTATCCAATATCAAGCTGCAACAGAACTTGATGTTATTTTAGAAGCAGATCGAAACGCACGTCATGTTGCTCAGCAATATGTGGTGAATATAGGAATTTAAGCATGAGCGCCTTGTTTATTATTGTTGCGGCAATTTTGCTTTTAGGCCCACTTATTGCAATACATGAGTTTGGGCACTATTTTGTTGCGCGTAAATTGGGCGTAAAGGTTTTAGTTTATTCTATTGGATTTGGTCCAACGCTTTTAAAGTGGACTTCTAAAAAATCGGGCATTCAGTATCAACTGTCAGCACTGCCATTGGGTGGTTATGTCAAAATGCTTGATGAGCGTGAAGGCGATGTATCTGAAGAAGACTTGCCTAAAGCATTCAATCGTCAGCATCCGTGGAAGCGTATTGCGATTGTTGCAGCTGGCCCGTTGATTAATTTAGCATTAGCAATAGTTTTGTTCTGGATACTCTTTTTACCTGCACAAGAGCAATTGAATACGCGTGTGGGTAAAGTGTTACCGAATACCCCCGCGGCGCAAGTTCAAATGCAAGTCGGCGATAAAATTACCGCAGTTGATGGTTTAACAACACCGACTTGGGAAAAGTTGAATTTTGCTTTGGTTGATCGTGTGGGTGAAACAGGTTCAATTCAGATTCAGGCCGAACGGAATGGTCAGATCAAGACTTTTAATCTGCCTATACAGCATTTTCTGAAAGATCAAACACAGTCTCCACTTGACGTGCTTGGTTTTATGCCATACAGGCCTAAAATTCCAGCCGTTGTTACAAAGCTAAGTGAAGATGGCGCAGCTATTCGTCAAGGCATGCAACAAGGAGATAAAATTGTTGCAATTGATGGCGTCAAAATGAAAGACTGGTTTGATGTGGTGCAGGTCGTTCAAGCATCGCCTGAAAAGTTGTTAAAAATTGAGGTGCTTCGCAATAATCAGTTGGTACAGCTTGAGGTGATGCCACAAGGTAAACGCGACAATATGGGTAAGGTTTCTGGTGTCTTGGGTGTACAAAGTGACTCAGGAAAGATCAGTATTCCTACAGAATATAAACAAACGATACAATATAATCCTGCCGAAGCCTTCATGATGGCGGTGGACAAAACTGGTCAATTGTCGAGTATGATTTTAAACTCGATTATGAAAATGGTACGCGGTTTGATTGGTTTAGATAACCTATCTGGGCCGATTACCATTGCCAAAGTTGCGGGACAAAGTGCAGAAATGGGGTGGCAGACTTTCATCTCATTTATGGCGCTGATGAGCGTTAGTTTAGGTATATTAAATTTATTACCTATTCCTATGCTTGATGGTGGACATTTGGTCTATTATTTTATAGAACTGATACGTGGTAAACCTGTTTCTGAACAAATACAATTGGTTGGTTTGAAAATTGGTATGGTATTGCTCGGAAGTATGATGCTTCTGGCACTATTCAATGATTTTATGCGTTTGTAAGAAAGCGTAGATACGGAATTAAATTTTACATCGGAAAAGACTGGCATGCAGCACACACATTTATTTATGCCTCTGGCGCTCGTTAGTGCTATGGCAACAGTACAACAAGTATATGCAGCAGAAGATTATATAGTACGTGATATTAAGGTTGATGGACTTGTTCGTTTAACGCCAGCAAATGTTTATGGAATGATTCCGTTGAACAGTGGAGATCGTGTGAGCGATGCTGCGCTTGCCAATGCCATTCGTAGTTTGTATGCAACAGGTTTATTTGATGACATTAAAACTGAAAAGCAGGGCGATTCGCTGGTTTTCAAGGTTGTCGAACGTCCTCTTATTTCTAAAGTTGAATTTAAAGGAAATAAGCTTATCCCTAAAGAGGCCTTAGAAGAAGGTCTCAAAAAAATGGGTATTACAGAAGGTGAAGTGCTGAAAAAATCAGCCTTACAAACTGTTGAGTCTGAACTTGAACAACAGTACATGCAGCAAGGTCGTTATGATGCTGATGTAAAAGTTGTCAGTACACCAAAGCCGAACAATCGTGTAGATTTGACGATTGAGTTTGTAGAAGGTAAAGCTGCAAAAGTTGTAGATATCAATATTATTGGTAATACCGTTTTTAAAGAAAGCGAAATTGAACAAGCGTTTGCAGTAAAAGAGAGTGGTTGGACTTCTATTATTTCGCGTAATGATCGTTATGCACGTGAAAAGATGGCCGCAAGCTTAGAGTCGTTGCGTGCACTTTATTTAAACAAAGGCTATATCAACTTTAATATTAATCACTCAAGCTTAAACTTAAGTGAAGACAAGAAGAATATTTTTGTTGAAGTTTCTGTTGATGAAGGTGAGCAATTCAAATTTGGCGAAACCAAATTCTTAGGTGATGCTTTATATACACCTTCAGAACTAAAAGCATTACAAATTTATAAAGATGGCGATATTTACTCGCAAGAAAAAGTAAATGCAGTTAAACAATTGCTTCTACGTAAATACGGCAATGCTGGTTATTACTATGCCGAAGTTAATGTAGTGCCTCAGATTGATAAAGAAACCCACTTGGTTGGCTTAAATTATTATATTAATCCGGGTCAACAAGTGACAGTTCGTCGTATTAACTTTGCAGGAAATACCAAGACTGCGGATGAGGTTTTACGTCGTGAAATGCGTCAGATGGAAGGTGCATTAGCGAGCAATGAAAAGATTGATTTATCTAAAGTGCGTTTAGAGCGTACAGGTTTCTTTAAAACTGTTGATATTAAACCAGCACGTGTACCGAATACTGCAGACCAAGTCGATCTTAATGTAAATGTTGAAGAACAACATTCTGGTACAACAACATTAGCTGTTGGTTTCTCGCAAAGTGGTGGTGTCACGTTCCAAGCAGGCTTAAGTCAAACGAATTTCTTGGGCACGGGTAATTCGGTTGCTATTGATTTAACACGCTCAGAGACGCAAGACTATTATAATTTAAGTGTAACTGACCCGTATTTCACCATTGATGGTGTAAAACGTGGTTATAACATGTATTACCGTAAAACCAAGCTTGATGATGACTATAACGTCAACAACTATGTTACAGACAGTTTAGGTGGTGGTCTGACTTTTGGTTATCCAATTGATGAAAACCAAAATATTAGTGCAGGCTTAACGATTGATAAAACTAAAGTAACCACTGGTCCATACGTATCCACCTATGTGCGTGATTATTTGTTAGCGCATGGCGGTAAGAAAACTGGCACAGGCACATATTGTTCTGGTTCTTGGAGCGATGGTGTATGTGTTGATGATGATGGTAATGAAATTTCAACCCAAGAATATAGTTCAGAGTATCAAGGCGATTTCTTTACTTATAATATTAACCTTGGTTGGTCTTATAATACATTAAACCGTCCAGTATTCCCAACATCAGGTATGTCGCATCGTGTGAATGGTGAAATTGCATTACCTGGTAGTGATGTTGAATATCAAAAAATTACCTATGATGCACAAGGGTATCTTCCATTAGGTAAGGACTTCGTACTTCGTGGTTATGGTAAGTTGGGTTATGGTAATGACCTTCCATTCTACAAAAACTTCTATGCTGGAGGTTTTGGTTCGGTTCGTGGTTATGACACAAGTACATTGGGTCCTAAATACGATGGTGTTTATTATACTGAAACAGGTCAAAATGATCCTTCTCCTGAAGAAGTGGGTGGTAACGCACTTGTACAATTTGGTACGGAATTGGCATTACCTTTACCATTTAAAGGCGATTGGACGCGTCAAGTTCGCCCAGTGATTTTTGCTGAAGGTGGTCAGGTTTTCGATACGCAATGTGATGTATTTTCTACAGAAACTGAGCGAAAAACTTGTAAAGATGAATATGGTTTTGACCTAAGTAATTTGCGCTATAGTGTTGGTGTTGGCTTTACGTGGATTACAATGATTGGCCCATTATCGTTAAGCTATGCGTTCCCACTGAATGATAAAGACGGTGATGAGACGAAGAGCATTCAATTTGAAATTGGTCGTACCTTCTAAGGTCGACCTTTCTTTATTTATATGACAGATTAAATCATGAAAAAAATTTTTACAGCATTGGTTTTAACGGCTTTAACTTCAACAGTAGTCAATGCGGCAGGTTATGGTGTCGTGGATCTTGAGCGTGTAGTTGAAAATAGCACATATTTAAAACAACAAAACTCAAGCTTCCAACAAAAAATACAGCCACAAAGCACTAAGCTTGATCAACTAGGTAAAGAGCTTCAGGACTTGCAACAGCGTTTGCAGACTGGCGATAAATTAAGCGATGCAGAAAAGCAAAAATTAGTGGCTCAATACCAAACGAAGCTGAAAGAGTTCAATGCTTTACAGCAAACAATGCAAAGTAGTGTACAAAGTTCTATTCAACAAGTTCGTTCAGTTTTTGATACGCGAGTGAAGCAAGTTGCTGAACAATTGCGTAAAGAAAATCAATTAGATGTTGTTTTGAATAAAAACTCGGCACTTGCCTATGACGCTAAGTATGATTTAACTGATAAAATGATTCAAAAGGTTAACGCAATTAAGTAATCCAATGAATCCTCAACAATATCGCTTAGAAGATCTTGCTCGTTTAGTTCAGGGTGAGTGCGTAGGTCAAGCAGACTTGATCTTCAAAGGATTGGCTAGTCTAGACTCTGCTGAGTCTAGACATGTTGCTTTTGTGAATAGTGAGAAATACTTAGATCAAGCACGACAGTCTAAAGCTGGAGCCTTCATTGTTACAGCAGCTCTGAAAGATCACTTGGTTGAACATCAAAACTTTATTATTGTTGCTAATCCTTATTTAGCATTTGCAATTTTAACGCATGCTTTTGAGGCTAAGCATACTGAGCAGGGTATCGAAAGTACTGCACAGATTCATTCCTCAGCAATTATTTCGGATAGTGCCTATATTGGTCATTATGTTGTGATTGGTGAAAATTGTGTGATTGGTGATCATACAATTATCCAGTCGCATGTCACCATTCATGATGGTGTTGAAATTGGACGTAATGGTCTGATTGAATCGCATGTAAATTTAATGTCATGTAAAATTGGCGATCGTGTACGTATCCATGCCAATACTGCAATAGGTGGAGAAGGTTTTGGTTTCGCTCCATACCAAGGTAAATGGCATCGCATTGCACAATTGGGTTCTGTCATTATTGGAAATGATGTGCGAATTGGGTCGAATTGTAGTGTCGATCGAGGTGCTTTGGATGACACGATTTTGGAAGATGGTGTCATTATTGATAACCTTGTGCAAATTGCACATAACGTTAAAATCGGTGCAAATTCCGCATTTGCTGCAAAGACCGCTGTAGCAGGTAGCACGACCATTGGCAAAAATTGTATTGTTGGTGGTGGTTCTGCAATTGCTGGACACTTAAATATTGCTGATAATGTGACGTTAACAGGAATGTCAATGGTCACAAATAATATTTCTGTGGCTGGAACTTATTCTTCAGGCATAGGGCTTTTTGAAAATCAAAAGTGGAAACGTACGGTTGTGCGTTTAAGACAATTAGCAGATGTGCCATTGACCCAACTGGTCAAAAAAATTGATCATATGCAGACTCAAATAGAGTCCCTTGAATCAACAATTAAATTGCGTAAATAGAAATATGATGACTGAGTCGAATTCTACTAGTTTCACGAAACCTGAATTGCCAATGACAATTCAAACGATCCGTGAATACTTGCCACACCGCTATCCTTTTTTATTGGTCGATCGTGTTGTTGATGTGACTGAAAATGGTATTGTGGCTTATAAAAATGTGTCTATTAATGAAGAATTTTTTCAAGGACACTTCCCCAATTATCCAATTATGCCAGGTGTTTTGATTGTCGAAGCATTAGCACAAGTATCAGGCATTCTTGGTTTTATCATGAATGATGAAAAACCGAGTGAAGGCTCTTTGTTCTTGTTTGCAGGTGCAGAGAAAGTTCGCTTTAAAAAGCAAGTCGTTGCAGGTGACCAATTGGTGTTAAAATCAGAATTGGTTATGCAGAAACGTGGTATTTACAAATATAATTGTATTGCCACCGTTGACGGTGTAGTAGCAGCATCTGCGGAAATTATGGTTTCGCATCAGAAAATAGAGCAATCATGAGCAATAACGAATTTATTCACCCTACAGCAATTATCGATGCATCTGCCGTGATTGCAGCAGATGTAAAGATTGGACCGTATTGTGTTATTGGTCCAAATGTCACCATTGGTGCAGGTACACAGTTACACTCACATGTGGTGGTCGGTGGTTATACGCGTATTGGCGAGCAGAATGAAATTTTCCAATTCGCAAGCGTGGGTGAGGTATGTCAGGATCTAAAATATGCAGGTGAAGAAACCTGGTTAGAAATTGGCGACCATAATAAAATTCGTGAACATTGTAGTTTACACCGTGGTACGGTTCAGGATCACGGTCTTACTAAGATTGGTAGCCATAATCTATTGATGGTTAATACACATATCGCACATGACTGTGTGGTAGGTAATCATAATATTTTTGCAAACAATGTTGGTGTGGCTGGTCATGTTCATGTAGGAGACTATGTGATTGTCGGCGGTAACTCAGGGATACACCAGTTCTGTAAGATTGATTCTTACAGTATGATTGGTGGTGCGTCCTTGATCGTGAAAGATGTACCTGCTTATGTAATGGTTTCTGGTAACCCTGCACATGCTTTTGCGATGAATGTTGAAGGCATGCGTCGTAAAGGTTGGTCTAAAAATGTGATTCAAGGTTTACGCACAGCATTTAAATTGATCTATAAAGAAGGTCTAACGACAGAGCAGGCTTTAGAACGTATCCGTGCAGAAATTTTGCCTGAAGTTGCTGAGGTACAATTGCTCATCGACTCATTAGAACAGTCAGAACGAGGCATTGTGCGTTAAGCTCATTCTAAATATAAAAAAAGACACTTCGCGTGTCTTTTTTTATATCTATAGGAAAATCATTTTTTAAAGAAAGAAGCCTCTTCAGACTTAGGATATTGTTTAAGTAGCTTGGCTTTATATTGATTGGCTTGAGTTGTGTTTTTATCTACTTCTTTGGCAATATTATAGAGCTGATAAACAGCGCGTGGTGCACGCGAGGAGTTAGGGTATTTGTTCGCCACAATACCATAGTTTTTCTTTGCTTCTGCATAGTTGGTGGGTTCAACGGCTAAGTTGAACTCTGCTAACCAAAAATAGGCATTGCTAATATAAACACTATTGGGATTGTTCTTAATAAAATTTTGCATAGGTGCAATCGCTTTCTTTGCACCGCCTTGCTTATACGCATCTAGAGCTACGGTATAGGCTGCTTTTTCTAGTTCCGATGGTTCAGACGTATTCTGTGTGCTGACAACCACAGGCGGTTTATTTGCTGGGTTTACTGGGGGGGCTGTGTTGTTCCCGGAGCTTGTGTTGGTTGTGTTGGTGCTGGGAGTAATATCCTGTTGATTATCCTCCGCTGCATTACTTGCTTCAGGGTCTAGTTTTTGTTGAAGTAATTCTAAACGCTGATCTAGGTCAGCGTAGCGGTTTTCTAATTCATGTTTAAGCTGAGCAATTTCATTATCCTGTTCTTCCATCTTGCCGCGCAAGATACGCAAATCATTTTCTAGTTGCTGGTTTTTTTGCATGATTTGCCAATTGATATTGGTTGCAGTGGCTCCTGCACCCGTATCTACAGCTAAGCTAGTTGAGCTGACACTGTTATTGCTGGCTTGACTTAAGCCTAGTGATTCAATTGGAACGTTGGCGAAAACAGACGTTGTGCAAAGTAGGGTGAGGGCACATAGGCTATGCTTCTTTAGCATCATGAAATATCCGTGTTGTCATGCTTTTGATGTAGACACATCAAACAAAATTTATTTACCCCATTAAAAACGGCAATGTTCTGAAATGCAATAAGCTTTTACATTGTTGTCGTGTATTTAGGTAAAGGATTGTAGTACCGATGTTGTTTAAAATAGAATGTCTTTTTCTCAGTTTGTTTTATAAATAATCAATTGAATGAAATGCTTACTTAAAAAGCATTTATAGGCTTGCAACTTGGGAGAAAATCTCTATACTCTGTTCTTGCAATGGTAGCCCTGCCGGTTACTTCGCAATTGTACTCTACGAACCCCGCCAGGACCGGAAGGTAGCAACGGTAGTAGAAATATGATGTGCCGAAGGCTTGCTGGTAGGGTTGCCACCAGTTTTATAAATATAAAAGAATAAAAATGAAAGATTATTATGGCATTGATGCTGGTTTAGTCGTTACTATTGAATCCTCTAAAAAATTAAAAGTGTTTTACTTTTTATTTTCTTTTTTGTAATTACCATTATTTTTATCTATTTCTTGATTTTATATTTTATTTCAAATGGCTTTTTAAATTATATCTCCATAGGTATGGTTATATTTTATCTATGTGTATTATTTCGCATTATTATTTAGATGTACGGATGTCTAATGGCGAGATCAGAGGATCAAGGCTAGATCAGGTGACTACTATAATACAAGTGTTGATGGTGCTTATAAGATGACACTACATAAAAGTAACTTAGGCATTACTGGGTCTAGTTATGAATTGCAGTAAGTTGAGGGTTTTATCTGTATTTAAAGTCTCAAAGACTTCTTCGTATGCTCAAGTTTTAGTGATGTATCTCAGCCTTAAATTCCTTATGATATGAGTGTTAAATGACGATTCAATCTTCCATTTTTCTCGAAATGGCTTTCATAATCGCATCCATTTCAAAGCCACGATACATTAAAAAACGGATTTGTTTGGCTTTGAGTTTTGGATCTGTTGCGACCTCAGTTCCATACTTTTTAATTTTGAGTTGATAGGCTTGTTCGACCCAATCGGTTTCTCTCAGTTCTTCTAAAATTAACCCTGTATCTATCTTTTTTGTTTTTAGCGCCATTTTGATACGGTTAGGGCCTTTGCCCTTACGTTTTTGGCTCGATAGCATAATTTCGGCAACGCGTTGATCACTTTGGTAGTTTTGTGCGGAAAGCTCTTCAACCAGTGTAATCACTTCTTCGCGGTACCTTGCCCATGTGGTTAATTTTTCAATCAATTCTGCTTTTGAATACTCTTTACGTGTCAGTACAGCAAATGCATAAGAACGTAGACGAGAACCTGTTAAACCTGTGGGTTTGGGCTGATTCTCTTCATCAAAATCTAAGGCATCAACCGTTTCTTGTGTTACCTGCGTGTGGCTGTATTGAGTAGCAGGGGATTCTTCCTCACCAAATTGTTGTTTGAGAGCATCATAGTCAAGAAGTTTGGGAAATTTTGAATTAGGCATAATCGGCTATGAAATAGATCTGAATAAACAAAACGCCCCGTAGGGCGTTTCTTAGTGTAAGCCTAAATGTTGTGTAATCACATTTATTCTTTAGAAAGATGCTTTAAATTAAGCATCTAAAAAGTCTGGCTCTTCTTCATTCTCTTCTACGGGTGCAGCATTTGAAGTAGTAAGCAGTTGATCACGGATGATTTTCTCAATGGTTTCAGCCAACTGAGGATTTTCTTCAAGGTGACGAATCACGTTGTTTTTACCTTGACCGATTTTGTCGCCTTGGTATGAATACCAAGCGCCGGCTTTTTGTACGATTTCTTGCTGAACAGCCAAGTCTACAAGCTCACCTAAGTGGTTCACACCTTTACCATAGAGGATTTGGAAGAGTGCTTCGCGGAATGGCGGTGCCATTTTGTTTTTAACAACTTTGACTTTGGTCTCAGAACCAACAATTTCATCGCCTTCTTTGACCTGACCTACACGGCGGATGTCTAAACGAACAGAAGCATAGAACTTCAGCGCATTACCACCAGTTGTGGTTTCAGGGCTACCAAACATCACACCAATTTTCATACGAATTTGGTTAATGAAGATCACCATACAGTTTGAACGTTTTGCATTACCTGTAATTTTACGTAATGCTTGGCTCATCAAACGTGCTTGTAGGCCCATGTGAGAGTCGCCCATTTCACCTTCAATTTCTGCACGTGGTGTTAATGCAGCTACTGAGTCGACAACGATCAGGTCAATCGCTCCAGAGCGAACTAACATATCTGCAATTTCAAGAGCTTGTTCACCATTATCTGGTTGTGAAACCAGTAGGTTATCAATGTCTACACCTAGTTTGCGTGCATATTGAGGATCTAAAGCGTGTTCGGCGTCAATAAATGCACAAGTGCCGCCTGCTTTTTGACATTCGGCAATCGCTTGCAAAGTCATCGTTGTTTTACCTGAAGATTCAGGACCATAAATTTCAACGATACGACCTTTAGGTAAACCACCAATACCAAGCGCAATATCAAGTGTTAAAGAACCCGTCGATACCGCTTCAACAGCTTGTACGGTGTTATCGCCAAGGCGCATTACTGTGTTTTTGCCAAACTGTTTTTCAATTTGACTTAGCGCAGCATTAAGCGCCTTGCTTTTATTATCATCCATCTTACAACCTCAAAACGATGTCACGGATAGTTACTGAATATGATCACTATAGTGACAGATTTAGTCCGTATCTTCTATAAAAGTCATATCGTGTACGACACAATATGACGCATGTCATTCATCATCATTATAAGACCAGTATTGGTCAAATTGTTGATCATTTTCTTGTCTAAACTTGCTGATATCTCGTCGATCTTTTTTACTCGGGCGATGATCAGGTCGAGCTAGATTATGCAACTTTCTTTGGGTTGCAATCAATTCCCGTCGTGTAATACTGACTTCGGTTTCTTCATAAAGCTTTTGTGCGACTGGTGCAGGACCGCGAACATCAGAGAGCTCTTTGATTACCACGGTTTTCTTATCAATACCTTGTTGAATCGTGAGTTCCATACCAATACGGACTTCACGTGATACTTTGACACGTTCGCCATTGTGGTGGACTTTACCCCCCTCGATGGCATTTTTGGCAATCGAGCGCGTTTTAAAAAAACGTGCTGCCCATAACCATTTATCAATACGCATGCCTACAGCATCTTCAGCTAAAGCGGATTTACGCATATTTTGTAGTGACCTCAGCTTGCTCTAAATAATGAATTAAATCGGTGAGTTGATTTAATATGGGATAAGAGCTCGATACTTTAGATTGTCCCAGTGATGAGGGCTGAGCAATGGTAAATAAGTTTTGAATTCCAAAACTTTCAGCACCTTTAAGCACTTTCTCTGTGTCGTCGATAAAATAGCAGTGTGATGGGTTAAAAGGATGGTGCTTATGAAGATGTTGCCAAAACTCGGTAAATTCTTTGGCATGACCAAGTGTTTCACTGCTGATGATGACATCAAAATATGAGGCCAGTTCAGTGTGTTCAAGCTTAAATTTTAAGCCTTCGCAATCCGCATTGGTTGCAAGCCAACAAGGATAACCATTGGTTTTCAAGTAGTCGAGAAGTTGAATACAACCTTCGCGGAGGCTGACTTTATGCTTAAACTCGTGCTGTAAAGCCAGCGTATCTACACCAACTTTTGCTGTCCAAAAGCGGGTTGAATACCAATTTAAAGTGTGATTATGGGTTTGATAGAACTGAAACAAAGCCTGTCGACTTTGCTCTAAAGAACACTGGTGCTGTTCCGCATAACGAATTGGAAGTTGATGATTCCAAATAAAATCATCGTAAGCAAGATCCAGTAATGTACCGTCCATATCAAAAATAATAAGCGGTTTTTCCATTTAAAAATCTCCAATGTTTTTTCAAGTTCAACAAAGTTTATAGAAAAACCTTTCAAGAAAAATGATGTACATATCTGTGTACATATTTTCTATCTGTACATAGCAGCATTAGAGTATAAAACAACTAGCTTGAAAAAAACGAATGGCATTAAGTGATAGTTAGCTTAAATCTAGCAACAGAAAACTTTGAGATAAGAAGTTGATGGCTACGGATCGGAAGGTTTTTTTATTAGGGTTTTACCTAAGGGTAAGATTATTTTCCAATTTTGTATTCCTTTACTCCCAATAACTCAATAGATGGATTTATGCACTTACCCATTACTTGGATTAACAACAGATGCTTGCTCACAAGTATGCAAATATAAATCAGAACTGAATAAGTGAATAAATCCATGACTGCTGAAACTTAGAGAGGAGAGTCCCCATCTTGAGTAACTCAATATTGCCCATGCTTAGTATTGTTTTATTTCGATTGCTTAATCACCCATCCTGCAGTCTTTTCTATGGTTTCTAGTAGTACGGTCGGTGGAATTTCCCACTTTTGATTGAGTTGGTTGAATAAGCTCAGGTCAATCTGTTCAGTTCTAATAAAATTTAGCATTTCTCCAGACATATCTAATTTTTTTGCCAACCAATGCCATTTTAAAATCCATTTTAAAAAGTAGAGTGATACAAAATGATGTGGAGCTTTGACCTGTATAGCATTAGCAATAATGCTGACCAAAGTCTGTAAGGATAATTGTTCAGGGTTGGCTACTAAAATTTCTTGTTTTAGAGTTTGGGTATCTTTGCCTGCATGGAAAATAGCATTCACAAGCATTGTTACGGATACTAGAGGCAGTGAATGCTGAGGTGTCCCGGGCAGTGCCTTCATTTTTCTTTGTTTGAGCTGTTGAATTAGGGTGGCAATCGGCTGGTTTGCAGGAATTTCTCCACTCATTTCATCACCTATTACTGTGGCAGGGTGAATGACTGTCCATGGGATATTGAGAGTGTCAGCCTGCTTGATCCAGTTAAAATGCCCTTGGATCTTTGAGGCTTCATAAGCACCCAATTTGTCATAAATTTTGGGCCAATCCGTTTTTTCAATATTCTTTCTATAGATGCCTGCTGCCTGTAAATGCTTGTCTAGAGTTAGCATATAGCCAGACAAGTGTATTGCACGTTCTAAATGACAATGCTTGCATACACTATGTAACAGGTTGGTCAGCCCATCAACATTTACTGCTTTAGCTTGCTCCATGGAGAGATTCCATTTAAACAATGCACTCGTATTGTAGAGATAGTTAACTTCTTTTAATGTTTCCCAATCCTGAGGTGATAGACCTAAATGGGGAAGGGTAACATCACCTTGAATGAAACTAAGTTGGCGATAGTCAATTCCCTGTTGTGTTAGCCAAGATCTTAGTTTATGCGGTTGCTCATTTATATTACGGCAGAGAGCAAAGACCCGTGCATTATCACGGAGCAGACGAGCGACAAGGAATTTACCAATAAATCCAGTTGAGCCGACTATTAAGGCGGTTTGGGGTGATGTAAACATAGAACTAACTCCTATTCATTAGTCATTGCTTACGCTAAAGCATGGAGTATACTCCATGGTCAAGAGGGTTTTAAAAATATGCATGGAAATGAGATATGTTGATCGGTGAACTATCACAACAGATTAATTTGAGTCGAGATACCATCCGTTTTTATGAAAAAATGGAGTTAATTCAACCTTTAGTCCGTAATAATGGTTATAAGGATTATCCTGAACAGACGCTGCAACAATTGAAACTCATCCAGACGGCTAAAAATCTAGGTTTTACACTGGCTGAGATAAGGCAAATCACTCAACTAATCAATGAGAATGAAATTCCGGCTACACAATTTCGTTCGATTTTGTCGGAAAAACTAGGGGTGATACAGGAGAAAATATTTCAATTGCTACAGATGCAGAGCATGCTTGAAAACTTATTGGATGGTGAACCTTGCCCTTTAAGGAGTGGGTGTGAAATAGGGGATATTGGGTAATCAATCCTCCCAACTAAATTAAAAATTTCACGTTGCTTTAAACGGTCTGTGTGAAATTGTTATTTGTAACCTAGACTCGCTTTCCAGAAACGCTCATATCACTGTCTGTCTTAAGAGTGTGAATTGAAAATCCTCTGGGTAGATGCGATTTTTTTAATTGGTTTGCAGACGAAAATTTAAACTGGAACTTTATTTGGTTAATATTAGGTGTCATTAATATAACTGGTCAAAATATGATCTTTCCATACACCATTAAGTAAAAGATACTTTCTGGCATAGCCTTCTCGCTCAAATCCTAACTGACGGAGTAGTTTTCCACTACGAAGGTTTTCAGGAACATAATTAGCCATTACACGATTTAGGTTGAGGTCTTTAATTATATAGCTTAAACAAAACTGTAAAGCTTTAGTCATTATGCCTTTTCCTTGATAATCTTGGTCTAACAAGTATCCAAGATAACAAGAACGAAAGGCACCATAGCAAATTTGATCAAATGTAATGGTTCCAATCACCTGCCCATGTTTGAGTAAAACAAATTTAATCGCGCACTTTTCTTTAAATAATTGAGCATAATCAGCAATCTGCTCGTCCCAGTAGTGAGACTGATAAAAAGATTCATCTCTAAGGGGCATTGCATCGGCTAAATGAGTTTTATTTTTTATATAAAAATGAACTAAATTTTCCGACTTGCAATGTTGTAAACCTACAATCTGTATATCATCAATTTTAGACTCAGGGTGGTTCATTAACTTACTCTCTATACGCCTAATTTTATTTAGTAAAATAATACATTTCTCAAGTATTTGAAAAATCATATTCACTTTTTTGACTTTGTATAAGTCAGTCATTTTTGATGTTTTAAACATATAGACTTGTAAAGAAGTGCCCTGATATACCATTGAACCTACAAGTAAGCTTTATGCAAATTTGGGTATCACTCTGTCTAATTCGACACATTCCATTTTTTGATTTCTTGGGCGAGCATTTATAGATGAGTTTTCCCAGTCGGCTATACATGAAAAACCGTGCCTAGAGTAAAGATTTATTGCCCGAATATTATCTTGAGAAACACTCAGAGCTATTCTAAAATGCCCTTTAGAAATTGCTAATTTCTTTATAGCATTGATCAGCATATCTGCTATACCATTACCGCGAAACTCTGGATTGACCCACATGGCGATCAAGCCAAACTCTAGTTCAGTACTTTGTTTTCCACCAGTTATACCAATAGCGCGTTGTCCATTTAGAGCTAAGATATAGTGATATTGAGTTTTATGTGCTGCACGATCACGCCATTGCAATTCACTATACAGCTCAGTGGTAGAGTATGTTGCAGAAAATGCATTAGGACTCTCTAAGAGAGATTCTAAGCGCACAGTTTTTAATATTTCCCAATCTTCTTCGGTGGTCGAACGAATACTTAACTTATCAATATGTATTCTCACTTTAAAGACACCTTATGATTTTGATAAATTTGCATAATACATAAACAAATATAAGCCTTCATCAAGCTCTTTCAATCAGCAATAGTTGTCGGTGTGATTACTATGGTTGAACTTTTTTCTCAATCAGTAATGTCAGCCAATCAAGAAGCGGGTTGCTATTCAAACTAACTCATATAAAACAAAATTGTAGAGCTGATGAGTAGAGCCAGAGCAATAATTGCGAGGATGCTTGCTTGTTTATTTAATTTGTCGTCGTCTATTCCACTACTGAAAAATTTTGAGAGAGGACGATTCTTAACTTGTAATTGACTCCATGGATACCAAAAGCATAGAAAACCTAAAGTTCTCAGGATGCTTTGTAAACTCACAGATTCAAATAACGCTATTATGCTCATTACAACGCAGAACAATCCTAAAAGAAATCCAAACCAAGATTTGATGGGGCGGTTATCGTTAAAATTTGTTGATGAATCATGCATATTATATTTTATAAAGTGTAATCAATAATCATTATTAATTATACCAGATCTGCATTGAAAATTAATGATGATGTAAAAGGTATGCGATGTATCAAGCTCTCAGCGCACATGCGCTTGCTACCATTTTGTGCGACTGTCTCTGCGTCCTGTATGAATTGGGAGTGTTATTTGAGATAGTGCGTATGTTGCTGTTTAGTGAAGATTGGTGAGTAGAAAAAAACCATTTTTATCTTTAGCTACTGGTGAATATTGAAAGCAAACAGGTTGTTGCGGTTTTAGCAGCGTGAGTCTCGGTAAGTGTTTGATGACCTGTTTACGGCCGCTAAAGCTAAACAGATCGCCATGTGTATTCTTGAAAGTATATTGGTTCAATACTATCTGACCGACCAAGAAAAGGAGTCGGCTTTAGACGTCTGAGTCAAGTATGATTTTTAAGAGTATGGCGCTGCACTTCAAATGTTAATCTAAATTATAGAAACTTTGGTGAACAAAAAAGGTCATTTTGAGTCAGTCAAGGGATATGCTGAAAGCAAGATGAATTGAATATTAAGTAATTACTTTTTTAGTATTTATTTTTGTATTAAATTTTTTCTTACATTTAAAATGTCGACAAATAAAACGAAATATTGAAAGATTTGGCCAAATTTACAAGGAAAAGGATAGTGAATGTTTTCATGGCTTTTTATAAGTTTGGTCATTACCATCCTCTTAACACCTGGACCAACGAATACACTTTTAGCGTCTTCAGGTATTGAAACTGGTGTCAAAAAATCCCTTAAATTGATTCCTGCTGAAGTGATAGGCTACTTTATTGCAATCACCGTATGGGGCGTTTTAATTGACTCAATTGCTGAATCTCTCCCCATTTTACCGCCAGTACTGAAACTTTGCAGTGCAGCCTATATTATTTATTTAGCCTTTAAATTATGGAAAACTTCTACAGTTGATGCAGATTTAAACCAACCCTCAATTACAGCCAAGTCACTTTTCTGCGCGACAATGCTCAATCCAAAAGCTCTGTTGTTTGCTTCAGCCGTTTTTCCAATTGCCGCATGGTCAAGTCTTCAATCATATACGGTGCACATGGGGTTATTTTTATGTCTAATTACTCCAATTGCGTTATTTTGGATATTTATTGGTTCTGTATTGGTTGCTAATAGAATTTCATGGCTAAATCAAAAAAACTTGCAGCGTACAGCTTCTTTAGTTTTGGTTAGTTTTTCAATTCCGCTGAGTTATTCTGCAGTTATGTCTATGTAATGTGATTTTCATCAGATTTTCATTTTGCATTGTTAAAATCAAAGCCACCTTTAAGGTGGCTTTTGTATATGTGTAGCAAAAGTAGATAAAAATTGGCTGACTTATGCTAAGAAAATGATGTTGGTGATTGATCAGAATGATTAATAAATAAAGATGTTGCACTGGTTATTTAACTTAGAATCAGGTAAAACATGGATCGAATGACAATAAAATAGAGATGAATAAATGAGTGAACTCAGTTTAGATTTTTTAGATGAAACCCTAGATAAATATGAGGCAAAAGGAAAGAAAAAAGCAATTAAGAAGATTCGTATCGGTTATATGTTATATGCAAAATTTATGTCGAATCCGAAATTTGCAGATAACGTCATCAATTCTTCGCTAGACCCGAAAAAGCGTACCTATCGGAACACTAAGATTAAAATTACCCATGATGAATACGAGCTCACATTTTTAAGAAATGACGATTGAGTCGGCATGGTTTTATAAAAGCAATTCAGCTTCATCAATTTGAAATATTTAAGCTGTAGTATCTGTGTCATAAATATAAATGCTAAATGATTAAATGCGGTATGTGTAGTTTAAGCCTGTTTATTTGGAGAGAGATAAACAGGCTTTTTTGTTAAATAAAATAATTTTATGGTCTGATTTTTAGACAAAAGCCCTATCTATTTTTGTGGTGATCGGGCTTTATTTTTAATTTATATTTTTCAAAATATTGTTTTGACATCATTTCATCATATTGTTCATAGATACTCTTTTTTATTTTGAGTTGATTTATATGCCAATTGTTACTGCAAATGAACTAGACGACATTCTGAACGCATTAATTTCCAAAAATAAAAAACCCGAAAAAATTTTGATTGGATATAAAGCTTATAGTGAACTAATGAATGATCGGAAGTTCTTATCTGAAGTCGCGGGTTCTGCGATGGATCCGAATAAAAGAAAATATCAAAAAATTAAAATTAAAGTGACACAGGATGAGTATCAGCTTGAAGTAAAGTGTGCAGATTAATAGTAAATAACAG
The DNA here is from genome assembly GCF_003231195.1 of Acinetobacter sp. WCHAc060042. NCBI lineage: Bacteria > Pseudomonadati > Pseudomonadota > Gammaproteobacteria > Moraxellales > Moraxellaceae > Acinetobacter > Acinetobacter sp. WCHAc060042. The sequence continues at coordinate 67,868 of NZ_QKVN01000004.1, read as the reverse complement.
CGGTCTGTACAAAATGCATAAAAATGTGTCGGATTTTGCATTTTTAATTGATGTATTCAAAATATAGGTTTATACTGTGTCACGAAATTAAAGTGCTGTAGCTTTTCTCGTTTTATATCCCACGCTTCCATGCGTGGGATTTTTTTTGCTCAAAATTTTTGTCATCAGTGATCATGTAAACATTTGCCCATGAGATGTGCTTGATGAAATGATCATGTCATGTAGTGGCTCCAAGTAGAGATTGGTTAAGGCTGCACAATCGTTTTACATTTTTCTAGTATCATCAGCGTATAATGTTTTTTGAAAAGATACTCTAAGATCTAGAGCGTCTTTATGGGTATGTATCGGCATTTAAGTGTTGAAAATTTTTTGAGTTGCTTGATTCAATAAAAAAGGGTATCGCATGTTCAGAACAATCATTGCACCGCAAGATGCTTTAATTCAGCAACTTGTACCTATTGTGACTCAGGCATGTGAAATTTTGCGTGCAGAATACCAAGCGTATGTTGCAGGCGATGATTTTAGCATTGAAAAAAAGACAGATGATTCGCCTGTGACGCAAGCGGACTATCGTGTTAATCAATACATTACAGAGGCTTTAGAAAAAATATTCCCTCAAATGCCTATTTTGTCTGAAGAAGGGAAGCATACACATAGACAGCACTGGACGTCTTTTTGGATGCTTGATCCTTTAGACGGTACTAAAGAGTTCTTACATCAGCGTCCCGAATTTACTATCAATTTGAGTTTGATTGATGGAGCACACACAAGTTTTGCCGTGCTTGCAATTCCATGTGAGCAACAAATTTACTTCTGCCCAAAGCAAGGTCAGCCTTTAAAATACGCTATTGAAAAAGATGTATGGTCTGAATATTATTTATCGGAACAGCAACACACCGTACAAGTCGGTTTAAGCCAAAGTAGCCAGAGCAAGCCTCAATATCAACTTTATTTAGATCAATTAGAAAAGCTGACTGAAATTACAGAATACCGTGCAGGAAGCGCTTACAAGTTTTGTATGATGCTTGAAGATCGTGTAGACATTTATCCACGGTTCCACCCAACGTCTGAATGGGATACCAGTGCAGGTCAATGCTTGTTGGAGCGCATCGGTGGTGGCTTGATTGATTTTCAGGGACGGCCATTCGTATATAACCAAAGAGCGAGTTTATTAAATGGCGGTTTTATTGCTTATCGAAATAACGATATGAAAAAACTCGCATTACAAGCACTTGAACTAATGCCTTCATTGGCTTGAGCTAAAAATTAAGCGTGCTATAGTGTTTTTTGAATTATTGAGTTGTTGTTGATTATGGCCTTAGACTTGCTCCCGCCTAGTATGCTGAAAGCCATCGACTTATTGCCCGATGCAAAAACGCCGGTGACGTTATTTACACGTCATTCTATTCGTGAAGTTGTCACTGGTCAGGGTCTTGCAGGCTATGATTTACAATTGACCCATCAAGGGCGTGATTTGGCTGAAGCTTGGGGCTCATATTTAATTGATAATACTGACCGAGTTATTCAACACTGTATTTCTAGCCCAATTCAGCGTTGTATTGATACTGCTGCGTTAATGATTCAGGGGGCAGATGCGCAAACGCTTGAACCGAATACTCACCGCATAGAAATTATTGAGCAGGGTTTATTGGTTGAACCCGGAAGCTTTGTGTTAGACATTAAACAAGCAGGTCCTTATTTTCAGCGGCAAGGCGCATTGGGTTTTATTAATAGTTTTGTTAATAATGCCTTGCCAGGTATGAAGCATCCGATTCATGGTGTGGTTGATGTCTTGGAACTCATATATAACACTCATCCGAGCACCCCTTATGGTTTGAGCCTTGCTGTTAGCCACGATACGATCTTAGCTGCAATTTTGGCAGTGATTTCGGGGCGTACTATAGTAACCAAAGAAGATTGGCCAAAAATGATGGAAGGTCTATTTGTCTGGTTTGAGGGCGATGTGTTTTTGGAATCTAAATTAAAATGGATTTGGCGCGGTGAAATTCATGAGCTGAATATTCAAGAGTTTCAGCAGCTTTAAGTTTGGGGTTTAAAAACATAGATATTTTTGTTGCTTATTCATTGCATCTCATTGATTTTATTAAATTTAATATTGAAAATAATCAACGAGATGGCAAGCTATTATCATGCTAATCAAAGCATGTACTGTCGTGTAAAAAACTAAATTTTTGCTTTCAGTCGGTTAGGGAAGTCATGTAAGTCGATACTTAGTCCTTCATCATTCAACGGCCATAAAGAAGTATTAACTGCCACAGTTTGCTGATGCATTCGACTGTATTTATCTGCAGCAATGAGTGTTGCAATTTCATGATTGGCAAGCGTGTATGCATTCACAACATCGACAGGGTATTGTGTACGCGCATAAAATTCAGCTTCAGTCTCGCCTTGGTGCAAAGCAAAAATACGTTCAATGGCTGGTAAATACACACCATAACCTAGCCATGCATCGACCCCTTGTGAGGCTTGAATTTCAGCAGTACCACGCATATTTGAAATTACTTTGGCGAGAACATCTTTTTCACCTTTGGTATTAAAATAGTCAATATATTGTTGTTCTGTAGGTTGAAACTTTTCAAGTGTTGGCAGAAATTTGCTGATCATTTTATTCCCCCAGGTGCAGGTTTTATCTGGTTTCATTGTAGGAAAACAGAATACCATATTATTTTTATGGAATTATGTTTTTAATCGCTACGAATCTGAAAATGAGGCCGACAAGTCAGGCTGCTAAAAAAAGATTCAAATTTTTAAAATTGATTGATAAAAACTTTCTACTAAATTGCTGAGAATCTAGCTGTAACGTTCAGCATTCTTTTTTATAAATTTAAGCTGTATCACATAATTTATATTTTTCGGACTTGCATTTTCCAGAGTTGAAAATATTCGTCACTATGTAACAGATGATGTGAATTGAATATAAACGCCAAATCAGGTTTAATAATTAAGTTTTTGATTTATATGTTTAAATTTTAAAAATTAAAGTTTTTTTGTGATGATTTTGGGGGAAAGTTGTGAAAAGTGCGAATGGGTTTATATATTGTAAGTTAAGCCTCTGTGTTGTGACGCTGATGCTCGTAGCATGTGGTGGTGGCGGTGGTCATGATGATGGGGATAAAGGAGTTGAAGATTCCACAGCACCTGTCGTAACACCTTATGCTGAGCCTACACATGATGTTTCAGACACAAATACCTTGGGTTATTTTGATTACGATGCAAACGCGAATACACGCGTAATCCGTAACGATTTAACTGGTAGTTTTGAGGCTATGTTGCAATTCGGTCAGAGTCATGTGGTTGATCCAAATGGCAATGAAAGTAAAAAAATGCCACGTCTAACGATGGAAAAAGAAGCGTTGTTGTTAGTTACGCCAAATGATGCTATGGGGAAAATTGAGAGTCTGAAAGCAGATATTTATATGAATAACCAATGGTTAAGAACCATTGAGCTGGATGACCCAACACAGATTCCTGCATCGGATCAGACCAATACTGATGATCGGGCTCGAGTGCAATATAGTCAGCGTGCATGGAGTGCGCGACTCAATTGGGATGAAATTCGTCCAGGGTTGAGTATTCAGCTGAAAGACTCTACTGGCCGTCAAGGACAAATTACGCAAGATAAAATTGATTTTGCCTCTCCAGGAGAGTTGGTCTTAAACAATATTCGTATCGGGATGCTAACTGCACCGCCTGTCGCTACAGGGCACTATATGTTGAATGATCCAGTACGTGCAGGTTCGGATTACTTCCAAACAATCCCTGCTGCTGAAATGACTATTGCAAAATATGATGATATTCAGCTTGATCGGGTCATGATTGCGGATGGAACTATTTACAATACAGCAAGTGCGGATCAAGGTGGTGTGTATGAAGGTGACATGCGTGAAAATGTTGGTAAATCGACTTTTAGTGTAGGAATAAATTTGGCGAATTGGGGTGTCACCAGTGCCTCAATGGCTAGCCAAAGTCAGCCTCAGTTAACTCAAACGGTGGTTGCACATCATAGTCGTGGGAAATATGCCAATGGTGAAAGTACTCATGGTTTAAGTGGGGGGAATGGCATGCTGACCTTATATGATTCGGTTGGCAACGAATTTAGCCATGAAATAGGGCATCATTATGGACTTGGACATTATCCAGGGCAGGAAGGTGAGAATCAGTTTTGGACTTCTCATCATGCTGACAGTGGCTGGGGCTATATTCCGTATCGGAATATGATGCGGGGTAATTTGATTTGGAATAGCAAGGACTTATGGGCGGCTTCCACAGGAATTGCGAACTTCTTGGCTTTATATCCACATAGTCGAGATGCCATGTCTGGTGGTTATGCATCAAGCTCAGTTTCACGCTATACCCACTATACGGGTTATAGTACCTACTTGAAAATTCAACCACACTTTAACCGTTATGTTTGGGATAAGAGCTCGCCTACAGGTTATAAAAAGTGGAATGAAGTCACACGTCAGATGGATGTGGCACAGCCAATCATGCCAGATTCTACTGCCCCTGTTTGGTATCAGCCAAAGCAAAACTATCTACGTCCACGAATCTTTGGCGAACCTGTATTGACCATTTTAGGTGGTTACGATCCGGTAGCCCAAGTTGGATTATTATATCCAGCAGCACGCTCAAACTGGGGTAATGTCTATGATTTACCTGTAGCCAACACGGCGTTGGGTCAGGCTGCATGTTGGTTAAATGTACAGTATCCAAAGACAGTGACCAATATCGCTCTAGCCCCGACACGTTTAGGCAGTAATGCCAATAAATTGCATGTCAACTTAGCGCTTGCGGAGCAGCCACAAAAAGTTGATTTATACTGTAAGCAAGCCAATGCGGAGGCAAAATTATTATCAACCATTGTGATTCCACAATATGCTACGGCGATTACGCCTGCGGTAAAAATTGGAAAGGCTCAAGGCTATAAAGCCTTACGTGATTTAGAGTTGCCTCTGCTTGAACAAGAGCTACTTAACCAAGCGACAAACAATATGATTGTTTTATCTCCAAATGGTTTAATGCTTTATCAAGCTTATAAGTCTTATAAGAATGAAATGAGCGTAGCTGCTCAACAGCAATTGGTGCGTTATGAAGAGCAAGAAAACAAATTGATGCGTTTAAACCGTTGGATAAATGTCTACTATGACGATTTAGCCAAAGAGGTATCTGCAGCTGTTGATGCAATGAATGCTTTTGTTGTGAAATTAGGCTTGCAACAAGATAACCCGCTTGAGCAAAGTGCATTATTGAAAAACAATAAAAACTGCTTAAAAACCGAGCTGACATCTGGCCAGAATATAGATGTTTATATTAGTGGGCCATCGAGCTGTGTGGGTGATGATACGGAACAATGGGTTTATGATGGCTTAGGTCGTATTCATAATAAGGCTATAATCGGGCAGTGTTTAACAGGCAATGGAGGGAGTGCAAAAGTAACTCTCACGGAGTGTGTGAAGAATAACTTAGCACAAGTGTGGTCAATGGATGTATCGACTTCTGCCATTAAGCAAGCTGGACAATGCCTAGATTTGAATACTGGTAATTTGGTGAATAATCGTCAAATTGCAATTCGATACAGTTGCTCTGGTAATAATAATCAAAGGTGGACGATGCTGAACCAAAATACAAGTTTGATTTTGGCTGGAGCAAGCTCAAAAAATATTGGTATTTTAGTGAAACACTTAAAAACTGGATCTGTGAATTAAGTACGTTGTTAAGTGGGTAATGTATTTTAAAGTGAAATTAAAAGAGAGCTCTCGGCAGGGAGCTTTTTTTGTAAGTTAATATTTGGATGGGTTTGAATAACTGTGATGTTCTATTTCTATAGAACAAATAGACAGGTTTATGTATCAGATACATGCATCAAAAGTGATATGAGCGGCCGTAGGGAAAATTAGATACAAAAAAAGCCCTTTAAAAAGGGCTTTTTTTAATGCATAAATTAGTTAGCTAAAGCTTTAACTTGTGCATTTAAACGGCTCTTATGACGAGCAGCTTTGTTCTTATGGATGATACCTTTATCAGCCATACGATCAATTACTGGTACAGCAGTTTTGTATGCTTCAGAAGCAACTGCATGATCACCAGCAGCGATAGCAGCTACTGTACGTTTGATGTATGTACGAACCATAGAACGTAAGCTAGCGTTGTGTTTGCGTGCTTTAACGTTTTGACGAGCACGTTTTTTAGCTTGAGCAGAGTTTGCCACTCGTGCACTCCTTGAATTAAATTGGTCTGGGCGGGCTGAAATTCAAACTGAAAACCACATCAGAAGAACAATCACCAGCCCGTAAACAAGTGCCATATTTTGATTAATATACGCCATGAAGTCAAGTCTTGACATGCCTTGACCATATTTAAGATACATAAAAATTTTAAAGAAACGTTAAGATTAGCCATCTACATGGGAGTTTGTATAAAAATGACACAAAATATAGAACAAGCGATTGTGATTGGAGCAACAGGTTTAGTGGGTTTAAACCTGATTCAACAATTACAGCAACTCGAAGATTGTAGCAAAATTTTAGCGGTAGTTAGAAGACATAATGTTGAGCTCGATCGGTACGATAAAGTACAGCAACTTGAGCTGGATGACTTTCTCTTGCTAAACCATGAGGATGTACAAGGCTTTAGTCATGCTTTTAGTTGTTTGGGCACAACACTGAAAAAAGCAGGCTCTAAAGAAAATTTCTATGCCATAGACTATGTAGTGAATGCGCATTTTGCTGAATTATTTGTTTTAACCAAAACGCATTATTTGTTGATTAGTGCTTTAGGTGCACAAGCAAATTCAAAACTGTTCTATAACCGAGTCAAAGGCGAGCTTGAAGATACGATTCGGGGGCTTGGGCTAGATAAAGTAAGTATATTACAACCGTCTTTATTGATTGGCCAACGTAGTGAAAATCGTTTACTTGAAGATATTTTCCAAAAAGGCTATTTGAAACTTTCGCACTTTATACCGAATCATTTTAAATATAAGCCAGTGACAGCAGAGCAAGTGGCTCATACTATGGTGGAGGCTGCTCAAACGCAGACCAATAAATTTGAAATCTATGATAATTTACGCATACAAAAGACAAAATGAGGGGAAGTGTGGTGACGACAGCATTTGTGACATGTGATTTATTGGATGATCATCCTGAGCTTGATTTACAAGTGGTAACGCCATCCATGGATGGTAAGTTCTTTCAAAGTTATGGCGCACGCAAAACCTTTGCGGGTCAGGTCGTGACAGTGAAATGCTTTGAAGATAACTCTCGTGTGAAAGAGCTTCTCGCAACTGAAGGGGCAGGTAAGGTGTTGGTTGTTGATGGTGGAGCTTCGATGCGCTGCGCATTGATGGGGGACTTGATTGCTGAATCGGCTGTGAAAAATCATTGGAATGGTGTGGTGATTTATGGTTGTGTGCGTGATGTTGACGCCATTGCTGAATTAGACTTGGGTGTACATGCCTTAGCAGCTATCCCGCAAAAAAGTCAGCGTAAAGGTGTAGGTGAGGTAGATATTGACTTGCATTTTGGTGGAGTCAGCATTCAATCAGGTGACTATATCTATGCAGATAATAACGGTATTGTGATTTCAAAAGAAAAATTAGTAGAAGTATAAAAACTTTTTCATGGTGACCTGAATACAACATAGGGACGTACATTATGGTGAAGCATCAAATTAAAGTGATTCAAGCTCTTTTTTCGGGACTGACTCAAGGTGGGCGTGGTGTAACGGGAACGCCGTATCCTAAACAACCAGAGCAAGCTTTAAAGCTCTATGAATTTGAAGGTTCGCCATACTGTCGCCGTGTGCGTGAAGTCTTGACTTTGCTCAATTTGGATTATGAAGTCTATCCATGTCCTAAGGGTGGTACTAAATATCGTCCCCTAGTGAAACAGTTAGGTGGTAAGACTCAGTTTCCATTTTTGGTGGATGAAAATACAGATACCAAGTTGTACGAGTCAGAAGACATCATTCACTATTTATTTGCACAGTATGGTCGAAGTGGTAACACGCCGAAAAAGTATGCACATTATCCTAAAACACCTTATGTCGCTTATGTGGGCACGTTGGTAAATGGCGCGCGTGGTGTTTGGTTGAATAAAAAAATTAAAAATCGTGCCGCACCTGAACAATTGCTTCAACTGTGGGGATTTGAAGCCAGTCCATATACACGTGTTGTGCGGGGTTTGCTGACTGAACTGGAGTTAGCATTTAAATTTAATAATGTGCCGAAAGAACGTTGGCAAGATCAAGGTCCTGCCGTACTACGCTTAAAGCCAGGCAAATATGTCCCACTTGCAGGTGGAAAGCGTGAGCAAGTTGTGCAAGTGATGGGGCGTGATATTCAAGTGCCTTATCTCGTCGATCCGAATACAGGCACGGCATTGTTTGAGTCAGCGGATATTGTTGCTTATCTCAAGCAGACCTATGCAGCATAAAAAGAGGCATCTCAAAGAGATGCCTCTTTTGATTTCTAAGCATTGATGTTTTATCAGGTTGATCTGATTTTTTTGTCATTACAATGGAATGATTAATTGTATTTATCTTCAGCTGTTATAAAAATATTTATCATTTGACTGATAATACGATATACATTTAAATATCCGCAGCTTTGAGGAAACGTATAATTTCTTTGGAAAATTTGAGCGGTTCGCTTAACAGCGGTGTGTGCCCTGACTTTTTGAAGATCACTGTTTTGGCATAAGGTACGCTTGATGCAATCAGTTTTTGTCCTTGCGAAGGATAGAGCTTAGACATCTCACCTATAAAGAATGTGGTGGGACGGTCAATCTGACTCAGCGCGAGACGATAATCTTCTTGATGGTAAAGATAATTATGGATGTACCAAGCCATATAGTCTAAACGCTGAATAGGAAGCATAAACTTCTGTAAGCGTGGTTGTTGAAAAGCTTTTTGAAATAAAACTGTGCTTCGAGATGGCTTGGCTTGCAGTTGCATAAACGCGAACCAGTAGTCGACCAGTTGTGTGCGAGTCGTTGGCTTTAGTTCAGAGACCAAATTGTACTGAGTATTTTGTGCCAAAAGTTCCGTAATGTTTTGTAAGATGGTTTTAAAATCTTTATGTTTTTCTGCAAATAGACCATGTGACCATTCTGCATCTACGCAAATTTTAGGGGTTTGGTCAATGTGTAGATAACTATGTACATGTTTTTGAAAGTGACCGTATTGCAGGCCATGCATAGCTGTGGTGGCCCCCATAGAATAGGCAATAACACGAAATTGATGATGTGTTTGTTGTTCTAAAAAACAATTTAAATCTTGCCAATGGCTAGAGATAGCGTCTAGTTTTGGAATTCGACACTGTGCTGAACCACCAAAGCCACGCCAATCGGGAATATAAAAACGATATTTTTTCCGATGTTGAAATAAAAAAGGGAGCCATTGCCAGCTTTGCATGCCTAAACCAGAAAGTACGAGTACAGGCTCGCCTTGTCCAAATTCGCGAACATAGAGTTTTTCACCATCGGGCATCGTATAGTGTGGCATGGTCAATCCTTTGTATGATTTTTATTTTTCAAATGTTTTAAGCGTGGGAATAATGGTTTCTAACCATTCAATCCAGCCGACCTCTAAATTGATCCCAAGTTGTAAGATCATTTTATGAATATACAAGGTTCGATCATGAGGATCTGCCTGCCCAAAATCTTTAGCAAAAATCGTTTGGTAAATCTGTAATTTTTCTTTATGTAGAGCTAAATGGCGTTCCAGCTCAGGTAAGACAGCATTACCACCTAACTGAGCTTCAACACGAAGTCTCACCATGACTTCTTCTCTTAGTTGAGCAGGTGGACTTTGTTTTACCAACCAATCTGCCAATTCTGTGCGTCCAAGTTGTTCAACTTGATAGGTTTTTTTTCTAGACGTTGCACCATCTTCTTCTATGGTTGAGATCCAGCCTTTGCTCTGCATAGCGCTGAGTTCTCTATAAATTTGTTGATGTGTTGCATTCCAAAAGAAGCCCATTGAACGGTCAAAGCGACGTGCTAACTCAATGCCTGTACTTGGTTTTTCAATCAAACTGGTCAATAAAACATGAGCTAATGACATTTTGGTAATATTTCGCAAATAAAATGGACGTAGAGTCATTATGCAACATGTTGCATAAAAAACAAATCTCGATTATAAAGATAAAAAGTATGCAACTTGTTGCATTAAATAGTTTGATTTAACCTTGTATTTAAAATACCAGCCAGCGAAAGCACGCCAAGGAGTATATATGTCTAATTATCCGCATTTACTTGCGCCTTTAGATTTAGGCTTTACCACATTAAAAAACCGTGTACTCATGGGATCTATGCATATTGGATTAGAGGAAGCACCAAACGGTTATAATCGTATGGCCGCATTCTATGCAGAGCGTGCAGCAGGTGGTGTAGGACTGATCGTAACAGGTGGTATTTCACCGAATGATGCAGGTTTGACTTTTGCAGGTGGTGCAAAGTTAGATAGCCGTGAAGAAGCTGACAAACATAAAGTGATTACGGAAGCTGTGCATGCGGCTGGTGGTAAAATTGCAATGCAAATTTTACATACAGGCCGCTATTCTTATCAGCCAGAGTTGGTTGCACCTTCTGCAATTCAAGCACCTATTAATCCTACTAAGCCACATGCTTTAACCTCTGCTGAGGTGAATCAAACCATTGCAGATTTTGCTCATTGTGCAAAGTTGGCACAGTATGCAGGCTATGATGGCGTCGAAATCATGGGTTCAGAAGGATACTTAATTAATGAATTCATTGCAGCGCGTACCAATCATCGTGATGATGAATGGGGTGGAAGTTATGAAAACCGTATTCGTTTCCCAATAGAAATTGTCAAACGTACACGTGAAGAGGTGGGTGAAAACTTCATTATTATCTATCGCTTATCCATGTTGGATTTGGTCGAAGGTGGTTCAAGCTTAGAAGAAGTAATTCAGCTTGCTAAAGAAATCGAAAAAGCGGGCGCAACAATTATTAATACAGGGATTGGTTGGCATGAAGCACGTATTCCGACCATTGCAACCAAAGTCCCACGTGCTGCATTTACATGGGTAACTGAAAAATTAAAAGGCATTGTCAAAGTGCCATTGATTACGTCAAACCGTATCAATACTCCTGAAATGGCTGAGCATGTATTGGCGTCAGGTCACGCAGACATGATCTCTATGGCACGACCAATGCTAGCTGATTCAGAGTTTGTCCTTAAGGCAGAGCAGGGTCGTAGTGATGAAATCAATACCTGTATCGGCTGTAACCAAGCGTGTTTAGATCATATTTTCTCGATGAAAATTGCGACCTGTTTAGTCAACCCGCGTGCATGCTATGAAACTGAACTGATTTTTAAAGAAAGTGCAGAAAAGAAAAATATCGCAGTGATTGGTGCTGGCCCTGCAGGTTTAAGCTTTGCTACTTATGCTGCTGAGCGTGGGCATCAAGTGACAGTGTTTGATGCAGCCAATCAAATTGGTGGACAGTTTAATATTGCAAAAACGGTTCCGGGCAAAGAAGAGTTCTACGAAACTATTCGTTATTTTAAACGTAAAATAGAGTTGCAACCTAATATCCGTTTGGTTCTTAATCATTTAGTAACTTATGAAGAACTACAAGATGCAGATTATGACGATATCGTTGTTGCGACAGGGGTGACGCCACGTGAATTGAACATTCCGGGTGTGGATCATCCAAAAGTACTAACGTACATCCAAGCACTTAAAGAGCGTTTACCTGTTGGGCGCCGTGTAGCCATTATTGGTGCAGGTGGGATTGGTTTTGATACAGCAGAATATTTAAGCCATGAAGGTGAAAGCGGTAGTCTAAACCCTGAAAAATTCTATGATGAATGGGGTATTGATACCAGTTATGCACATGTCGGCGGTTTAAAACAGCCTAGCGTTGAGCAGTCTGAGCGTGAAATTTACTTATTGCAGCGTAAGTCGAATGCGGTAGGTGCAGGCTTGGGTAAAACGACAGGTTGGATTCACCGTACTGGTTTGAAGCATCGTGATGTAAAAATGATTGCAGGTGCAAGTTACGACAAGATTGATGATCAAGGACTACACATTACTGTCAATGATCAGCCAACAGTATTAGAAGTGGATAATGTCATTATTTGCGCAGGTCAAGAGTCTTACACAGCTATGTATGATCAGTTAAAAGCAGATGGTAAGAATGTGCATTTAATTGGTGGTGCAAAAGAAGCGGGTGAGTTAGATGCAAAGCGTGCAATTCGTCAAGGCGCTGAATTAGCTGCAACTATTTAAAGCATCATCATTTTTGAATCAGTTGAATAAATTGTAAACAAGTCCCTCTCCTTTAAGGAAGGGGGATGAGAGGTGTTGTCAGAAATATGAGTATTTTTCCTCACCTCTACCTTTTCTAGAAGGTCAAACTGTCTTCATTTGATTTATTAAAAGCATTCAAATTCATAGGGATAGAATAATGAGCATAGCAATAACAAAACAAGCACTGCAACGTTGGCATGAGATGATCAACAACCGTGATATGGGTGCTTTAAGTGAGCTCTTGGCCGAAGATGTCGTGTTTCGCTCTCCAGTGGCTTTTAATCCTTACTCAGGGAAGCAAGTTGTTTTTTTTATTTTGAGTAATGTGATTCAGGTTTTTGAAAACTTTACTTACCACCGTGAATTTTTTACAGAAGATGGTTTAAGTGTCGTTCTTGAGTTTTCAGCCAATGTAGGCGAAAAAAAGCTCAAAGGGATTGACATGATTCGTTTTAATGAGCAAGGTCAAATTGTAGATTTTGAAGTGATGATTCGTCCTAAGTCGGGGCTAGAGGCCTTAGCTGTACAAATGGGACAGCGAATGGCAGCGTTTGCACCTCAAGCTGGATGATAAAGGTGTGACTTGTTATTTATAGTTAGGCACGAAAATTGATGCATCACTAAGAAAGATAGGAAAAGAAGGTATTGATATGAATGCTGTGTTCAGTTTGCTAAATCAATTACGTCAAACGGCATTGGATCGAGTAACTGGTGCGGAACACCCGAAACTTTTTCTTAATCCGCAAGGTGAAATTCAAGAGACGATAGGTGCACTACCACAGCTTCAACAAAAGTACCGACCGACACCGTGGTTATCCAACTCGCATGCCCATCTTTTGTATTTTGATGTGATTCGGAAACGTCAAATTCAATTAGAGTATGATCATTTTGATCAATTAGAGATGCAAGACGGTGGGGTCACAGGCATTATGTGGTTCGGTTATGACTTACCTGAAGCGACGCCAACGGTTGTGGTCATGCATACGATTACAGGTTCGCCTGAAAGTATGCGTGAGGTGGTACGTGACTTAAATCGCCATACAGGTTGGCGCATTGCACTCTGTTTACGCCGTGGTCATGCTGACCTACCTATGCCTGTACCGAAAATGAATCTTTTCGGTTCAACTGATGATTTACGTGAACAAATTGCCTTTATTCAAAGCACATTTCCAACTTCAACTCTTTTTGCCGTAGGTTCTTCTGCGGGCACGGGGCTTTTAGTGCGTTATTTGGGAGAAGAGGGTAATCAAACCCCTTTTAAAGCGGCTTTTGCCCTGTGCCCAGGCTATAATACGGAGCTGGGTTTTGTAAATGTACATCCCTTTTACAGTAAAGTCATGACCAAGAAACTGTTTAAGAAATTTATTTTTCCTTACCAGCAAACGTGGCAACAAACGACCTCTGTATCGCAAGTCTTAATGACCAAAACCTTGGCTGAGTTTGAATCGAGTTATTATGAAATGGCGGGTTATGTAGACTATGACAGTTATAACCAAGCCACAAATCCAATCTATGTATTTGAAAATGTCGCCATTCCATTGCTGATTTTAAATGCAGAGGATGATCCCGTCTGTCACATTAAGAACTTCGAACCGTATAAAGATATGATTCAAAAAATGCCGAATATTGCTGTAGTGACGACGAAAAAGGGCAGTCATTGTGGTTTCTATGAAGGGACGCTCAATACCGAGTCTTGGGCAACCAAGTTGATTGCGGACTTTTTGAAACTGGAACAACAAAAACACTAAATATAAAAAGACCTACAGTAGTGTAGGTCTTTTTTGATTGGATTCGTCATCTAAAACTTAGACGGCTTCACAAGCTTTCTTGCTGAGACCAAATTTCATCTGCAGTAAAACTAAGATCAAGGCCATAAAGCTGAGCGCGGCACCTGTATATGAAACTGCTGCATAGCTGAGTTGCAGACTCAGTACCGTTGCACCTGCAAAGGCACCTAAGGCATTACCTAAGTTAAACGCACCAATGTTGACTGAAGAGGCGAGTCCAGGCGCATCTTCTGCGACCGACATGACGCGCATTTGCAGTGGCGGTACAACCGCAAATGCTGCCGCACCCCAAATCACCAAGCCAATCGCTGCACCAGTAGTTGTTTGCGCTAGTACGGGGAAAATAAGCATCATCAGCATTAAAAGGACAAGGAAGCCTATCAGGGTTTTCTCTAAGGATAGATCGGCAAACTTTCCGCCAAAATGGTTACCAATAGAGAAACCGATCCCGATTAAAACCAACATGAAGGTGATGGTTTGTGGTGATGCATGCATAAATACGTGTAGGCTCGGAGCAATGTAGGTATATAACGCAAACATTGCGCTCGCGCTCATGACCGTGGTTAGTAAGGCAAGGACGACAGGCGCACGTGTTAAAACACGCAATTCTTTTGCCACATTCGGTTTAACCACATCGTGATCTTGTGGAAGTGCTTTCCAAAGTGCCAACATGGTCATGATACCTAAGATTGAAATTGCAGCAAAAGCCACGCGCCAACTGGTATTTTGACTGAGCCACGTTGCAAGTGGGACACCGCCAATATTGGCAATGGTGAGGCCCATAAACATCATAGCGACCGCACTGGCTTGTTTGTCTTTAGGCACTACACTTGAGGCTACGACTGAACCTAAACCGAAGAATGCACCATGGTTTAAACTGGTCATTAAACGTGCTCCCATCAGGCTCATATAATCAGGCGCAACGGTTGCCAACACATTTCCGATCGTAAAAATTGCCATCAATAGGATTAAAGCTGTTTTCTTAGGAAAGCGTGCCAGCCATAAGGTCATGAGCGGAGCCCCAATCATGACGCCTACTGCATAGGCACTAATCAGCAGTCCAGCTTGTGGAATTGAAACGGACAAATCATTGGCAATTTCAGGCAAAAAGCCCATGGGTGAAAACTCGGTGGTTCCAATGGCAAAAGCACCCACTGCAAGTGCCAAAAGTGGAAAATTAATTTTCATAGCGATGCTCAATCCCAAATGGGAGCTAATCCTTCAGGATTCACTTCACGTTGATTTCGATCTAATTGCGTAATTGCCATCATTTCTTCAGTCGAGAGTTGAATCTCTTGTGCCTTTAAGTTGGATATCAAGTGTTCGCGTTTGGTTGAAGAGGGTATGACTGCAAAACCACGTTGTAATGCCCAAGCTAAGCTAATTTGTGCAGTGGATACCTGATGTTGCTGCGCGATCTGCATTAGAATTGGATCATGCAAAACCTTACCGTAAGCCAGTGTCATATATGAAGTGACATCAATGTTTTGGGCTTGGAGGAAATCAACCAACTTATGGTTTTGTAGATAGGGGCTGAGCTCAATTTGGTTGGTTGCGATATTTTCTAACCCAATACTCTCTATTGCCTGTTGAGTCAGCTCAATATTGAAGTTAGAAATACCAATGTGTTCGGTCAAACCTTGTTGTTTTGCTTCCAATAAATTCTGCATGAGTTCTGCAATATTTACACTTGTACTTGGGGCAGGCCAGTGGATCAAGGTTAGATTTACTGCATCGGTTTTTAATTTATTCAAACTTTCTTTTAAACTTGGAATCAATTTTTCGGCTGAATAATTTTCCGTCCAAATTTTTGTGGTGAGAAAAAGATCTTGACGATTGATACCACTCAGCTCAATAGCTTGACCAACTTCGGCTTCATTACCATAGATTTGTGCAGTATCGACTGCGCGATAACCGACTTCTAGTGCAATTTTCACAGACTGAATGACGGTATCACCTGTTAAACGGAAAGTGCCTACGCCGAATTGAGAAACGATATTCATTTTTTACTCGATAACTTGTTTCATGGAATGAGGCTATTTTGTAGAAAAAGGTCTTGCTTAAAAACTGGGTAATTTGCAAAATATTATTGACTAATAATCAATAATTGAATATGAAATCAACCATAGAAGAATTAACGGCTTTTGTGAGCATTGTTGATAGTGGTTCTATTGTCAAAGCTGCGCAGCAGTTGGATCAGACCACATCGGGTGTTAGCCGTGCATTGCAACGTTTAGAGTCGAAGTTGAATGTGACTTTGCTGGAGCGAACGACACGGAAGCTCAAGCTGACTTATGAAGGGCAGCAGTTCCTGCTAAAGGCGCGTAAGATTTTACTTGATCTGACCGAAGCTGAAGAGAGTCTGCAAAATACTGATGCGGAGGCGTCTGGTTTAATTCGGATTGATTCAGCAACGCCTTTTGTACTGCATGTGATTGTGCCGCTGATTGAGGAGTTTATGCAGCGTCATCCAAAAATTGATATAGAAATTACCAATCATGATCAGGTCATAGACTTACTTGAACATAAAACCGATGTCGCGATTCGGTTTGGTGAGTTGGCAGATTCAAGCTTACATGCCAAGCTGCTTTGTAAAAGTCGTTTATATATAGTGGCAAGCCCTGAATATATCCAAAAACAAGGAATGCCGAAAAAGACCGTAGAATTAAGCTCACATACTTTGCTTGGTTTTAGCCAACCTGCACATTTAAATACGTGGCCTATTCAGCTTGAGGATGAGCCGTTGACCATTCAGGCGAAAATAAAATGTTCCAATGGTGAAACAGTCCGTCAGTTGGCACTAGAGGGTGTGGGTATTGCCTGTTTATCACGTTTTATGGTTGAAAAAGATATTCAGGAAGGGCGTTTTGTCGCTTTATTTGAAAATGAAATAAAAATACATGAACAAAAAATACATGCAGTTTATTATCAGCAAAATTATGTCCCCAAACGTATTCGGTTGTTTATCGACTTTCTTGCAGAAAAATTAAAAGACTATTTATAAGTTATCAGGCAACAATAAAAAAACCCGATTGAGATCGGGTTTTTTTATGATCATCAATATTGAGATGATTAGTTTTCTAAAGCTGGCGTCGCTGCTGCAATGGCAGCTGCAACTGCATCATCTTCAGTTTGTGTATTTGGGTTTGTATTGCTTGGGCGCGCTTGCGTTGGTTTTTCTTCAGCCTTTGGTGCCTCTGCTTTAGGTGCAGGCTCTGCTGCTGGAGCAGGTGCTGGTGTTTCACGACGTATTTCAGTGGTGGTGTTCGGCGTTTCTTCGCGAATCACTTCAACTTGTGCTGGAATCTCAGGTTCTGATGCTTCTAAGGGTTGAAGTTCAACAGGTTGTTGTTGCTCTGTTGTTACTTCAACTTGTTCTTGTTCATCTTCTTTAGGTGCTTCTTTCTTTACACATGCTGTTAATAGTAAACCTGCTGCAATTGCACCACAAATTAAAAGTTTTTTATTCATAATTACACAAAATTGAGTGTTTGAGGGATTTCACTAGTATAACAGCAAAATGCAAGATGAAAATCCTATGAACTTAGCTTAATTTTATCTGCCAAATGCTGATAGAATATCCAATTGTTTATTGTTCTATGAATTGATGCGGATTGACTTTGCTTTATTGGTGCAAGGTAAAGTAAAATTGCGCAACATTGCAGGCCGAATTAGGCTCGATTGTACGAGAAACCCAATGACCCATTTTATTTTCGTGACTGGTGGTGTAGTTTCATCACTAGGTAAAGGTATTTCAGCTGCTTCAGTTGCTGCGCTTTTAGAAGCCCGTGGATTAAAAGTAACCATGGTAAAAATGGATCCATACATTAATGTCGATCCAGGGACTATGAGCCCATTCCAACATGGTGAAGTTTTTGTCACAGAGGATGGTGCAGAAACCGATTTAGACTTGGGTTATTACGAACGTTTCTTGCGTCGTGCGAAAATGACCAAGTTAAATAACTTTACTTCTGGTCGCGTATACCAAGACGTTTTAAATAAAGAACGCCGTGGTGACTACCTTGGTGGAACTGTTCAAGTTATTCCACACATTACAGACAACATCAAAGAGCGTGTACTTCGTGCCGGCGAAGGTTATGACGTTGCGATTGTTGAAATTGGCGGCACAGTAGGTGACATCGAATCTCTCCCATTCATGGAATCTGTACGTCAACTGATGGTTGAGCTAGGTCATAAGCGCACCATGCTTATGCACTTAACTTTGCTTCCATATATCAAATCTGCGGCAGAGTTGAAAACAAAACCAACGCAGCACTCGGTAAAAGAACTGCTATCAATTGGTATTCAACCCGACATTTTAATCTGTCGTACTGAACACGATGTTGATGCAGACACGACCCGTAAAATTGCTTTGTTTACCAACGTTGAAGCACGTGCAGTTGTGGTGTGTAAAGATGCGCGTAGCATTTACCAAATTCCACGTACCTTCTACGAACAAAATGTTGATGATTTAATTTGTGAACGTTTTGGTTTTAACGACTTGCCTGAAGCTGACTTGACGGACTGGGATAATGTCGTAGAGGCATTACTTAACCCTGAATACACTGTACGTGTTGCAATGGTGGGTAAATATGTTGAACTGCCAGATGCTTATAAGTCTGTCAATGAAGCACTATTACATGCAGGCATTCAGAATCGCGTTAAAGTGCAAATTGACTATGTCAATGCTG
Source organism: Acinetobacter sp. WCHAc060042 (assembly GCF_003231195.1). Classification (NCBI taxonomy): domain Bacteria; kingdom Pseudomonadati; phylum Pseudomonadota; class Gammaproteobacteria; order Moraxellales; family Moraxellaceae; genus Acinetobacter; species Acinetobacter sp. WCHAc060042. The sequence continues at coordinate 49,092 of NZ_QKVN01000004.1, read as the reverse complement.
AAGAACTTGAAAGCCAAGATGTAAGCGAAGTATTAAAAGATATGGACGCAATCTTGGTGCCAGGTGGTTTTGGTGAGCGTGGTACTGAAGGGAAAATGCAAGCGATTAGATTCGCACGTGAAAACGGTGTTCCATTCTTAGGTATCTGTTTAGGTATGCAGTTGGCTGTGATTGAATATGCGCGCAATGTTGCTGGCATTAGTGATGCAACGTCTACTGAATTTAACCGTTCAACAAAATCTCCATTAATTGGTCTCATTACTGAATGGTTAGATGAGCGTGGCGAAGTTCAACAGCGTAATGTTGATTCTGACCTTGGTGGTACGATGCGTTTGGGTGCTCAAAAATCAGAATTGGTTGAAGGCACAAAAACACGTGAAGTGTATGGTTCAGCAGACATTATTGAGCGTCACCGTCACCGCTATGAGATGAATAACCGTTTTATTCCTGCGCTTGAAGAGGCTGGGATGAAAGTTTCTGGTTACTCACCAGTGCAGCACTTGGTAGAAACAGTTGAAATTCCTCAACATCCTTGGTTTATTGCTGTACAATTCCACCCAGAATTTACAAGTTCACCACGTGATGGACACCCATTATTTGCTAGTTTTATTGACGCTGCTAAAACACAGCATAAAAAAGCAAAGTAATCTGGGTTAATAAATAAACTAGGAAGTTTAAATGTCACAATTAAAACCACAAGAAATTGTACGTTTAGGCGATATACAAATGGCAAACCACTTGCCATTTGTACTATTCGGCGGCATGAATGTACTTGAGTCTAAAGACTTGGCTTTTGAAATTGCAGAGACTTATGTTGATATCTGTAAGCGTTTGGAGATTCCTTACGTATTTAAAGCCAGTTTTGATAAAGCCAACCGTTCGAGCTTGAACTCGTTTCGAGGTCCAGGCCTAGAAAAAGGAATTGAGTGGTTAGCTGACATTAAAAAACACTTCAATGTGCCTATCATTACAGATGTACATGAGCCTTACCAAGCTGCACCTGTAGCTGAAGTTGCAGACATTATCCAACTTCCTGCTTTTTTGAGTCGTCAGACTGATTTGGTTGAAGCGATGGCAAAAACAGATGCCATTATCAACATTAAAAAAGCACAATTTCTTGCACCACACGAAATGCGTCATATCTTGCATAAGTGTTTAGAGGCAGGAAATGACAAACTCATTATTTGTGAACGTGGTTCAGCATTTGGCTATAACAATTTGGTTGTAGACATGTTGGGCTTTGATATCATGAAAGAAATGAATGTCCCTGTGTTTTTTGATGTGACTCATGCGCTTCAAACACCAGGTGGTCGCTCGGATTCTGCGGGTGGTCGTCGTGCGCAAATCACGACGCTCGCTCGTGCAGGTATGGCAACAGGTTTAGCTGGTCTATTCTTGGAAGCACATCCAGATCCAGAAAAAGCCAAGTGTGATGGTCCATGTGCATTACGTATGTCTCAGCTTGAGCCATTCTTAGCACAACTCAAAGAATTGGATACCTTGGTTAAAGGTTTCAAAAAGTTAGATACACACTAAATTATAAACTCATTGGTGCTATCTAAAGCATCTCGTTATTAATCTACTGAGGAATTGTTCATGAGCCAAATCGTTGACATCCGTGCACGTGAAATTTTGGACTCTCGTGGTAACCCAACCATCGAAGCAGACGTAATCTTAGCATCTGGCGTAGTTGGCCGTGCATGTGCACCATCTGGTGCTTCAACTGGTTCTCGTGAAGCTTTAGAACTTCGTGATGGCGACAAAGCACGCTATTTGGGTAAGGGTGTTAAAAATGCGGTTAATAACGTAAACACTTTGATCCGTGATGCTCTAGTGGGTAAATCAGTATTTGAACAAAAAGACATCGACAACACGATGATCGCACTTGATGGTACTGAAAACAAAGAAAAATTGGGTGCAAATGCAACTTTAGCGGTATCGCTAGCTGCTGCACGTGCTGCTGCTGATGAAAAGAAAATTCCTCTTTTCCAATACATCGCAGACTTACGCGGTCAAACTACTTTGACTATGCCTGTACCAATGATGAACATCATCAATGGTGGTTCGCATGCAGATAACAACGTCGACATCCAAGAGTTCATGATTGAGCCTGTAGGTTTTACTTCATTCTCTGAAGCGCTTCGTGCGGGTGCGGAAATCTTCCATTCTCTAAAATCAGTTTTAAACAAAAAAGGTTTAAACACTGCTGTAGGCGATGAAGGTGGTTTTGCACCGAACTTACGTTCAAACGAAGAAGCGATCACTGTTATTCTTGAAGCGATTGGTCAAACTGGTTACAAAGCAGGTTCTGATATTATGCTTGCACTTGACTGTGCATCTTCAGAATTTTACAAAAATGGTCAGTACATCCTTGCTGGTGAAGGCAATAAAGCATTCACAAGCAACCAGTTCTCTGACTATTTAGCGGGCCTTGTAAACCAATATCCAATTATCTCTATTGAAGATGGTTTAGATGAGTCAGATTGGGAAGGTTGGTCTTACTTGACATCTATCCTTGGTGATAAAATCCAGTTGGTGGGTGATGACTTGTTCGTTACAAACCCAAAAATCCTTCAACGTGGTATTAATGAGAAAGTAGGTAACTCTATTTTAATCAAATACAACCAAATCGGTACGTTGACTGAAACTCTAGATGCGATCTATCTTGCGAAAGCAAATGGTTATAGCACTGTTATTTCACATCGTTCAGGTGAAACTGAAGATTCTACTATTGCGGATCTTGCGGTAGGTACTGCTGCTGGTCAAATCAAGACAGGTTCACTTTGCCGTTCTGACCGCGTAGCGAAATACAACCAATTGCTTCGTATTGAAGAATTGACAAATGCTGCTTACCGCGGTAAAGCTGAGTTTAAAGGTTTAAACTAAGCGACTGATGTCAATGTTCAATGTATTCGACTCGTTGATGAGTAAAGTACTACTAGGCCTTGCGATCATTTTGATCGCAGGGTTTCAGTATTTATACTGGTTTGGTGAGGGTGGTTATCAAGACCATTTACAACTCACACAAAAAATCCAACAACAAACTGAAATTAATAACGACTTAAAAGAACGTAATCGTGTCTTGGCGGCAGAAGTGTATGATTTGAAGAATGGTATTGAGGCCATTGAAGAGCATGCGCGCTTAGACTTGGGTTTAATTAAACCGCGAGAAACGTTTATTCAAATGAGTACCATCAGTACTCAATATAAACCTGTTTATATTAATCCGAACGCCCAAATTGATTTGCGGACCAATGAAGACGATGAGCCTGAACTCCCTCCAGCTACCCCATAAATTGTGGGCGATTATTCCTGCTGCAGGTTCTGGAAGTCGTTTCTCTAAATCAGAACTGAAACAATACCAAATGATTGGTCAAAAAACTGTGCTTGAGCATACGGTTTCTCGTCTAAATCATTTACCTTTACAAGGCTATGTTTTGGCGATTGGTTCAGATGATGATGTCGCTCAAAGTTTGCCTTTTACCAATATGGAAAAAGCACATTTCTGTGAAGGTGGTGCTGAGCGTGTAAACTCGGTGCTCAATGCGCTCAATTATCTTTCCACAATCGCTAATGCTGACGACTGGGTCTTTGTGCATGATGCAGCACGTCCATGTGTAACGCAGGATTGTCTATGGCAACTGGTTGATACTGCTATTCAGTTCAATACAGGGGCGATTTTGGCGATTCCTGTTAGGGATACTTTAAAGCGAGTGGTCTCAGCGCAAAATATTCAAGAAACGATTGACCGTTCACAGCTTTGGCAGGCACAAACCCCACAGATTGCTAAACTGGGTGTTTTGAAGTCAGCCATTGAGCATGCACTTGCAGCAAATGCAGTCATTACCGACGAAGCTAGTGCTTTGGAGTTTGTAGGTCAACCAGTTCAAGTCGTACAAGGCCGTTCTGATAATATTAAAATTACCTATCCTGATGACCTAGAGCTTGCACGACTTATTTTAGCGGCACAATAAAAAAATAATTGGATTTATTGGGCGAAAACTACAGAAATATGGGTTTGAATGATGTTATCTAAAACACTTTAAACTTATAATTTGCCCTGTCTTTAGCTCATTCAAATTACGCAAATGATACCATCACAACAGTATCGTTTTTTACGTCAGTCTTTACGTGACGGCAGAAGCATTAAACATGACTCATCTCGTTGGGCTAAACTACATTTAGATCCATGGCTTTTATGTTTTCTTATTTTAAATGCCATTTTGGGCTTGCTGGTAATCTATAGTGCCTCAGCACAAGATATGGGTATGGTATTTCGCCAAGCCACCAGTTTTGCTGTAGGCTTCATTGTGATGATTATCTGTGCGCAAATTCCACCCAAAGTCTATCAGGCCATTAGTCCTTATTTTTTCATCTTCGCAGTGATTTTGATGGTACTGGTCTTGGTTGTGGGTGAAACTCGAATGGGGGCAAGGCGCTGGATCAGTCTGCCGGGTATAGGCAGTATGCAGCCTTCTGAGTTTATGAAGTTTGCTATGCCTTTAATGATGGCGTGGTACTTCGCAGGTCGTGCTTTTCCACCGAAGTTTATGCACATTGTGATTTCGCTGGGCATCATGATGTTGCCGTTTTTATTGGCTGCTTTGCAACCTGACTTAAACTTAGGTCTCTTGATTCCAGGAGTGTGTGTCATTTTCCTCAGTGGTATTTCTTGGCGTCTGATTGCTTTGGCCTGTGGTGCTTTGGCTGTTGCTACACCTTTGCTGTGGATGTTCTTTTTACAAGAATATCAGAAAAAGCGAGTGCTCACTTTATTTGATCCTGAGTCAGATGCATTGGGTGCGGGTTGGAATATTATCCAATCCAAGATTGCCATTGGTTCAGGTGGCTTAATGGGTAAGGGCTTCACTGAAGGTACACAGTCACATTTAGGATATTTGCCAGAGCATCACACCGATTTCATTATGTCGACCTATGCAGAAGAGTTTGGTTTTATTGGGGTGTTTTTGCTGTTTAGCTTATTTGCCGCAATTATTATTCGTTGTTTGATTATTGGTATGAATAGCTTTCATAATTTTGGTCGTTTATATGCGGGTGCTGTGGGCTTAACGTTCTTTTTCTTCGTATTGTTAAACTCGGGGATGGTGAGCGGAATTTTACCAGTAACAGGTGATCCTTTACCGTTGATGAGTTATGGTGGAACCGCGGTGATTACTATGTTGGCCAGTATGGGCATTGTAATGTCAATCCATACCCATCGCTAAAGTCTAAAAGAATCAAGCCAGCACTATTGCTGGCTTTTTTTGTATTTAAAACTTATGTCATACTGAGAAAACTAGGCTGTATTTTTAGGTTTTATAAAGCACCATACTGTTGCCATGTTTCGCCTGTATGCAAGCTATTATAGTAGTTTTGTAGAGTGTTCAAGTCATGGTATTGCGTATAAGCCAGTATAAACAGCCCAAAAAGTAAAGCCACCATCAATACATTTAAACGCAAATGTTGCTGTGAAAAATAGCCTAAGCTAAGTAGGGCGAGTATGACTGAGGGAAGAATCGCAATACTTTCATGCTGAAAAAGAAATGCCCAATGATGTAAATAAACCAGACATAAAATAAGTCCAATCAATCCCAAAACGTTATAGATCTTTTTATTTAATGATGCTTTAAAAACAAGGATGGTTTGAAAAATTAAAACCAGGCCACTAAAAAGGTACGCGCTTTTTCCACCAATAATCACACTATAGATTGCATTAAATAGGCAATAAGCTAGCAACACGGAGAGTAAGAAAGAATAGAGTCTTGCATAGAGAGTGTGTGAAAAGGGGAGAATCTGTTTCATAATTTGCTCTATTGAAAACTCACATCGTATTAAAAGAGGATTTGAAGCTTAACATGCTATTCGCTTCTTGTGGCGGTGGCATGCTTTTTCCGTGTTGGAGATACTCTGAGTAAATGTCGCGTACGAGTTGAACTTAGACCACAAATCATTAAGCATAGTGTCCCACCAATAAGGACGGCTGGCACCACAGAAAAATAACGTGTCATCAGGCTCATGTGTAGTGCGCCGAGTTGATTGCCTGAAGTCACTAAGATGCCATTTAAAGCTGCAACACGCCCTAATAGTGCTTTCGGTGGGAGCTGTTGTAATAAAGTTTGTCGAATGACCATGCTGATGCTATCAAAGGCGCCGATCAAAACAAGGAAGAAGACTGAGAGCCAAAGATGGGAGGATAGTGCGAAAGCTAAAGTGCACAAAGCAATGGCAAAACTACTATAGAGCATGTTTCTCCATGCATTTTGCATTGGAGAATAACAGGTCAGCACCAACATCATGATACAGGCACCCATCGCAGGTGCAGCTCTGAGTATGCCTAAGCCTTCAACGCCTAGATGCAGGATATCGTGTGCAAAAATAGGTAGTAAGATAATAACACTACAAAAAAGCATGGCGCTGAGATCCAGCAACATGCTCCAAAACATCAGTGGATGTTTAAAGATAAACACATAGGCCTCTTTTAAGCTTTTGCTTAAATGCTGTTTATGCGGGCTAGGGAATTGACGAGGACTTAATCCGAATAAGCAGATGCTACCCATGCAACATAAGAAAAAAACAATAAAGAGGGTTTTTTCAAGCCCAAGTTGGCCGAGTAAAAGTCCTGCACATAAGGGTGCTAAAATTCCGCCCATTTGCCAAATGAGAGCCGTCCAAGTGGCTGCATTGCTATAGGCTGGCTCTGGGGTGAGAAAAGGGCGTAATGAATTAAATGATGGGCTGTAAATGCCTCTAAGTATGCCTAAGCAAAAGATGAGGCTATAAATGCCACATAAAAGTGTATTTTGTTGAATATGCTGTTGTTGGTACTGAGAAAAAAGAACAATAAATAGTAAGGGAATTAGAGTGCTACAGCTAAAACTCCACTGCACAATTTTTTGTTGGTTATAGCGGTCAGCCCAGTCACCACTAATCAGGGAGAGGCAAATGAACGGCAGTAACTCAATTAAGGCAATCATACCGAGGCTCAGTGGATTCTGAGTGAGTTGGTAAACGCTATAAGCAATGACGACTTCTTGAATTATGATGGCTAGAATTAAGCACAACTGATTGACACTCAGAAGTGAAAAATCACGTGAACGAAAAGCCAAAAAAGCGTCGGAATGGAAAAGCGACATAAATAGAATAATTTCAAATATGAATTAAAAAAAGGATGGCGCAAAGTCCATCCTTTTTAGGGTTTAAAGCAGATTACTGTGCTTTTGCTACCGCAATAGTTTCGTCATTTGCAGCTTTAGCCATAGGTGTATATTTCAAACCAAGGGTTGTGCTGGTGTATTGGCGAACTTGGTCAAGAAGCACAGGATTAGTGCTGAGTTCTTGTTGGTACGATTTTACAATTTCATGTAATTTCGGATTCCATTTACCTGCTACTTGCTGAGGGAATGCTTTTTCAAGCAAGCTCAACATAATATAAGGGGAAGTTGAAGCACCAGGAGACGCACCTAATAGGGCAGTCACAGCACCATCTTGTGATGCAAAAATCTCGGTACCAAATTGCAAGCTTGCAGGTTTGCCTGGTTCTTTCTTAATGATTTGAACACGTTGACCACCTTGATTCATGCGCCAGTCTTCTGGTTTTGCATCAGGATAGTATTTTTTCAACTCATTAAAACGGTCTTCATCGGTCATCATGACTTGGCTAACTAAATATTTCACCAAATCAAGATTTTCCATACCTACAGCGGTCATTGGTAAAACGTTGTTCTTAGTGGTTGATTTCAATAAATCAAGCTGAGAACCTTGTTTTAAGAACTTGTTTGAATAAGTTGCAAATGGACCAAACAACACATATTTTTTACCGTCGATATAACGTGTATCAATATGTGGAACAGACATTGGCGGTGCACCTAATTCAGCACGACCATAGACTTTTGCAGTATGACCTTCAGTGACTTTTGGGTTGTCGGTCATTAAGAACACGCCACCTACAGGGAAGCCAGCATATTGCTTCGCTTCTGGTAAGCCTGTCATTTGTAAAAGTTTAACCGCTGCACCGCCTGCACCAATAAAGACAAATCGCGTTTTCACGTGATCGGTTTTCCCTGTAGTGATGTTTTTAAATGCAACAGTCCACGTTTTATCATCGTTTTGGCTAATGCCAGTCACTTCAGTCGATGTTTGTAACTGGAAATTAGGTTGTTTTTTAAGGTGATCGACCAATTGAGTGGTGATTGAACCATAGTTCACATCCGAACCTACATCCATGCGTGTTGCAGCTACTTTTTGTGCAGCATCACGGCCATTCATCACCAATGGTGCCCATTGTTTAATTTCAGCAGGATTCTCAGAGAATTTCATGCCATAAAACATTGGGTTTTTAACCATTGTAGCGTAACGTTTTTCGAGGAAATTCACGTTATCACCCCAAACGAAAGCAATGTGCGGTACAGGGTTGATGAAACTATTTGGTCGTCCCAAAACACCTTCTTTGACTTGATAAGACCAGAACTGTTTTGCAACTTCAAATTGTTCAGCCACTTTTACAGCTTTGGTAATGTCCATTTTCCCATCTTTTTCAGAGGTGTAGTTCATTTCCATAAAGCCAGAGTGACCTGTGCCTGCATTATTGAAGCCGTTAGAGCTTTCTTGTGCAACTTTGTCTAGGCGTTCATACATGCGAATTTGCCAGTTTGGCTCAAGTTCACTAAGATATGTGCCTAGAGTTGCACTCATGATGCCACCACCAACTAAGACTGCGTCAACGACAGGCTCATTGCTGGTGTTTTGAATTTTCTTAGACGCGATAGGTCTAAATAAAAAGATTAGTGCTGCAATAATAAGCAGAACGATGAATACCAATAGGTATTTTAAAAATTTGTTCATGCGATTATGACCTTGGGGACAGGTTTTGGATCGCTTTATAGCGAAGAGAAAATAACAATTATGGTGATAGAGATGCTTGTAAAAAATTAGCTTGGCAGAATTGAAGTAATACTTAAAAGCTCAAGCAGCCAAAGATTAACTTTTAAAGCTATCACGCATTTTTGATTTATGGATATTTTAGACTAAATATGTATTGACTTAGTAATTTTTATTATAAATGAGTTCAGTTAAATTATAAATATCAGTGATGTTTGTTTTTATTCATTGTTTTTATTAAGTTTTATTTAGGTGTGATTTCTGTATTTAAAATACAGATGTTGAATATCTATACAAGAGTCCAATTTTTTTAACGTTTAAATGTATAAGTTGAGTTGGAAAGTAAGTCCTAAAAATAAAGTAAGTTATGATTATGTTGTTTTAGAAAATATGAATAATTGCCTGACCTTATTATCCTAAAGCTAAATAAAAGGTCAGGTTTTACGCCATTAAGATTTATGCGATTTCGGCGCGATAAAATGGAGCAGTTGAACGTGGTAAAGCTTGGTGACCACGTATTTGATCCGCGATTTTTTCAGCCATCATAATGGTGGTTGCATTTAAGTTACCTGTGATAATGAGCGGCATAATCGACGCATCAACAACACGTAAATTTTGCATCCCATGTACACGACCTTGTCCATCGACTACCGCCATATCATCTTCCCCCATTTTACAACTACAGGATGGATGATAAGCCGTTTCAGCATGATTACGTACAAACTCGTCCAATTCAGCGTCGGTTTGTATCTCTTTTCCAGGGCTGATTTCTTCGCCTCGATAAGGATCAAGCGCAGGTTGTTGCATGATTTCTCGAGTAATACGGATGGCATCACGAAATTCCTGCCAGTCTTGTTCGGTCGACATGTAGTTAAATAAAATACTTGGATGGTCGAAAGGATTCTTAGAGGTCACATGTACTCGACCGCGTGAAGGTGAGCGCATCGAACCGACATGGGCTTGGAAGCCATGTTCTTTGACAGCATTGCTACCATTATAGTTAATTGCAACAGGTAAAAAGTGATATTGAATATTTGGCCAAGCAAACTCTTTGGATGATCGAATAAAGCCGCCTGCTTCAAACTGGTTGCTTGCTCCAATCCCAGTACCGTTAAATAGCCACTCTGCACCAATCGCAGGTTGGTTTTGCCATTTTAAAGCAGGGTAGAGAGAAACGGGTTGCGTGCACTTATATTGTAAGTACATTTCTAAATGATCTTGCAGATTTTCACCTACACCCGGTAAGTCGTGTACAACTGGAATGTCGAGAGATTGAAGTAAGGTACTTGAACCCACACCTGAGCGTTGCAAAATTTGCGGTGATGCAATCGCACCAGCACAAAGTAGAACTTCCTTATTGGCATAGACCTGAAGCAAGTTGTTTTGATTCGCTCCTTGAATATATTCAACACCAATCGCTTGTTTGCCACTAAACAAAATTTGATTGGTCATGGCATGGGTAGTAATAGTTAGATTCGCACGACCTTTGGCTATATCCAAATAGCCACGTGCGGTGCTTGAACGTCGACCTTTGGGGGTTACGGTTCGATCCATTGGGCCGAAACCTTCTTGTTGATAACCATTTAAATCATCGGTGCGTGGATAGCCTGCTTGCACACCCGCTTCAACCATGGCGTGGAATAAAACGTTATTGTCTGCTTTAGGTGTGGCAACAGAAACAGGGCCAGCATCACCATGATAGTCATTGCCACCAATATCACGGGTTTCAGCTTTTTTGTAATAAGGTAGACAGTCCGCATAGCTCCAATTTTCTAAGCCTTTTAAGCTAGCCCATTGCTCTAAATCCATGGCATTTCCACGGATATAACACATGCCATTAATCAGGGATGAACCGCCTAAGCCTTTACCGCGTCCACATTCCATACGACGGTTGTTCATGTGGGGTTCTGGGTCGGTTAAATATGCCCAGTTATAACGACGCCCTTGCAAAGGATAAGCCAAAGCAGCGGGCATTTGGGTGCGAAAGTCGAGACGATAATCAGGCCCACCCGCTTCGAGTAAGAGCACCGAAACATCTGGGTCTTCGGTTAAGCGAGCAGCCAGTACATTACCTGCAGAACCTGCGCCAATAATAATATAATCGTAGTGTTGAGAATGCATAATGATCCTTTTTCTATGGCAGGGCCACGTTGCATGAGAACGTGACCACATGTTGAGTTGAGGATGAAAAAAGAATAAATAAAAAAGGAAGTAAGGATTTAGATAGCTAAAATTCAGACTTTAAAAAATACTTTGGTATTCGCCCAGTTCAACTTGAACCGATTTGATGCGGGTATAGTGTTCAAGTGTGGTGATGCCATTTTCACGTCCAACGCCCGACTGTTTATAACCACCTACAGGCATTTCAGCAGGGGATTCGCCCCAAGTATTGATCCAGCAAATACCTGCCTCAAGCTGATGAATAATTCGATGCGCTTGGGAAATATCTTGTGTGACCACACCCGCAGCTAAACCATAACTGGTGTTGTTGGCACGTTGAATGGCTTCTTCGATACTGTCATAGCTTAAAATGCTCATAACTGGACCAAAGATTTCATCTTGCACAATGTGCATGTCGTCATGACAGTCGGTGAAAACGGTTGGTAATACATACGCACCTTGAGCAAGCGCTGCTTCGGTGGCACGTTGTCCACCCATCAATAAGGTTGCACCTTGTTGTTTGCCTGACTCAATATAAGACAAGACTTTTTCCATATGGGGAAAGCTGACTAAAGGTCCAAAGTTGGTTTCAGCTTGCATAGGGTCCCCCATACGGATACGTTTGACACGTGCAATCACAGCTTGTTCAAATGCAGTCTTGAGGGTTTGCGGTACAAACACACGGGTGCCATTGGTACACACTTGACCTGAACTAAAGAAGTTTGCCATCACCGCAATATCGGCTGCGCGGTCAAGGTTTGCGTCGGCACAAATAATCAGAGGTGATTTGCCACCGAGCTCCATGGTGACTTCTTTGAGACTAGAAGCCGCAGCACTCGCCATGACCTTTTTACCCGTTGCCACACCACCTGTGAACGAAATTTTTTGAATGTCTGGGTGTTCAGTCAACCATTGACCGACGTCAGCACCAAAACCTTGTACAACGTTGAAAACCCCAGCGGGTACGCCCGCTTCAGTATAAATCTCTGCTAGTTTTAAGGCGGTAAGAGGGGTCACTTCGCTGGGCTTAAAAATCATGGCATTCCCCGCAGCGAGGGCAGGAGCTGATTTCCAGAGCGCAATTTGAATGGGATAATTCCAAGCACCAATCCCTGCGACTACACCTAAAGGTTCACGGCGCGTGTAGAAAAAACTACTTTCTCGTAGCGGTACTTGTTCACCTTGAATCGCAGTTGCAAGTCCTGCGTAGTACTCTAAAACGTCTGCACCAGTGACAATATCGACAGTAGAGGTTTCACTGAACGCTTTACCTGTATCGAGTGTTTCAAGGCGAGCCAACTCGTCATTACGAGTGCGTAAAATATCGACTGCACGACGTAAAATGCGGGCACGTTCGACCGCAGTTTTAGCAGCCCATTCACGTTGTCCTTGTACAGCACTTTGCACGGCTGCATCGACATCAGCTTTGGATGCTTGTTGAATGGTGGCAATGACTTCACCTGTAGCAGGGTTAATACTGTCAAAGCTTTGACCACTGGTGGCATTGAAATATTGTCCGTGAATATAAAGCGAGTGAAGCTGTACATTACTCATTTTGTTGTTCCTGCCGTATCTGTTGAATTAAGCGAAGTTGCATATCGACATAGTCGTATGCAATAGAACGTGCCAAATCACGATCAAATGCTTGATGACCACTTAAACTTCCACGTAACCATAATCCATCAATCAGTGCTGCTAACCCTTTAGCAGCTTGGCTTGCCTGGGACTTTGGCATGAGCTGCAAGAAATGAAACTTCAAATTTGAATAAAGACGTTGGTCATTGATTCGTTGCAGTCGACCTAAGTCGGGTAGGTGCATACTGGCAGACCAAAAATCCAACCAAACCCGCATAGCAGTGTTGTTGACCTGACTGATGTCAAAGTTGGCATCAATAATGGCTTTGAGCAAATGTTCTGGATTGGGCTGCACGACCTTTGCCTTATAGCTTGCCGTGGTCTCGGCTAAGACATTGAGCATTTGGCGCATGCAGCTGTGAATAAGACCTTGTTTATCGCCAAAATAATGGCTCACAATGCCCGTAGAAAGCTGTGCTTTTTTCGCAATTTGAGCAATGGTGGTGTTGGATAAGCCTACTTCGTGAATGACTGCATAGGCAGCATTGATAATTTCTTCACGACGCTCATGCTCAGGTTTTACTCTACGTTTATTCATCACAATCCAGAACAATTTGCCTTAAATTTAAAGGCGTTAGATTCAATAACTTACATGGAAAGTATCATAGCATTTTTTTATGATACTTATTATTGATTGAACGTTCAATCAATAATAAGTACACTGGTGCTTAAATTCACAGCAAGCGTCAGCAATTTGGCGGTTTGGTTTTTAGCTAAATTTATATTTATCAGGTAGATAAATGGTATGAATAGCTGTAGTTTTATTTTGTGTAAATTTTAAGCAAATTACGGTTTTATACTTTTTAAGGATGGCAAAAGCTCATATAGTCATTTTGTGGGGAGAAAGATACAAGTTTCCTATTGGGATATAGATGAAAAGGGAACGGGTTTACATATTTTAATATGTACCAATAAACCGACCCAATAAATGATTTAGACCTGTGGGTTTAAAAGAGATAGCATTTTTATTGCATATAAAAATACTGTCGTTTTCGTTAGTCGATTTTTAAGCTCTCGACCACGAGAAGTTTAAAAATTGGCTTTTGTCTTTTTATTTACTTTCTTGAGGATTGTATGGCAACAGATAATCCAAGAGCAGTTGATGATCAAACATTAGCGCCTAAAGACCGTTTAAATGGTGTGGTCTTTTATATTTCAGCTCTCATTATTTTAATTTTTTCTCTTACCACCATTTTGTTTAATGACTTTGCCAATCGAACCTTAAATACGGTCTTGGCTTGGGTGAGTTCTACCTTTAGTTGGTACTACTTACTCGCAGCGACCTTGTATATGGTCTTTGTCATTTTCATTGCCTGTTCTCGCTATGGCAACATTAAATTAGGCCCCAAACATTCCAAGCCAGAATTTAGCCTTTTAAGTTGGTCTGCAATGTTGTTCTCAGCTGGGATCGGCATCGACTTGATGTTCTTCTCGGTGGCGGAACCTTTATCCCACTATATGCATCCACCTGTGGGTGAGGGGCAGACCCTAGAAGCGGCACGTCAAGGTATGGTGTGGACGCTATTTCACTATGGCCTCACTGGATGGTGTATGTATGCTTTGATTGGCATGGCATTAGGGTATTTTAGTTATCGTTATAATTTACCCCTGACCATTCGCTCAGCACTCTATCCAATTTTTGGGAAAAAGATTCATGGCCCAATCGGTCATAGTGTCGATACCGCTGCGGTGATCGGGACTATTTTTGGTATTGCGACCACCTGCGGGATTGGGGTGGTACAGTTGAACTATGGTTTACATGTGCTGTTTGACTTACCTGAGAACCTCTGGATGCAAGCGGCATTAATTGGGGTGGCGGTTGTCATGACCATTATCTCAGTGACGTCAGGAGTCAATAAAGGACTGCGTGTTCTCTCCGAGATTAATATCTATGTCTCTGTCGGCTTAATGTTGTTTATTTTGTTTTTAGGCAATACTGAATTTCTACTAAATGCTTTTGTGCAAAATATTGGGGATTACATTAACCGTTTTCCAAGTATGACATTGGAAAGTTTTGCCTTTCAACAACCGAAAGAATGGATGAACAGTTGGACCTTGTTTTTCTGGGCATGGTGGGTGGCTTGGTCTCCATTTGTAGGTTTGTTTTTAGCACGTATTTCGCGTGGGCGAACCATTCGTGAGTTTGTCAGCGGGACACTCATTATTCCTTTATTTTTCACACTCACGTGGTTATCAATATTTGGAAATAGTGCGCTACATAGTGTGATTTTTGATGGCAATTTAGCCCTTGCACAAAGTGTGATTGCGAATCCTGCACATGGTTTTTATGACTTGCTGGCACAGTATCCGTGGTTTCCGTTTATTGCAGGTGTAGCCACAATTACAGGCTTATTGTTTTATGTGACCTCGGCGGACTCTGGTGCACTGGTATTGGGTAATTTCACTACTCAATTTACCAATGTCGACCATGATGCACCACGCTGGTTGAGCGTATTCTGGGCTGTAGCCATTGGCTTATTGACCCTTGCCATGCTGATGGCTAATGGGATTACGGCACTGCAAAATGCCACTATCATTATGGGGTTGCCGTTCAGCTTTGTGATGTTCTTAGTGATGGCAGGTTTGTATAAGTCGTTACGGTTAGAAGACTATCGACAAGCCAGTAGCAGTTTAAATGCCGCACCCGTGGTGGGCAATGTCGACATCCTTAACTGGAAAAAACGCTTGTCCCGAGTCATGCACCATCCAGGAACAACCGATACTCGGCGTATGCTTGATGATATTTGCCGGCCTGCGGTAATGGCGGTGGCAGAGGAAATGCAAAAACGTGGTATCGACATCAGTGTTCAAGAAAGTGCGCTAGAAGAAGACCCAAATCTATATCATTTAGATTTGATGATTCATTTGGAAGAAGAACAAAACTTTGTCTATCAAATTTGGCCAGTACGTTATATCGCGCCGACTTTTAGTGAACGCGGAAAACTGGGTAAACGCTTCTATTACCGTCTTGAAACCTATTTGTATGAAGGCTCTCAAGGCAACGACCTAGTCGGTTATACCAAAGAGCAGGTGATTAATGATGTGCTGGATCGTTATGAACGCCACATGACTTTCTTACATATCAATCGAATCAGTCCGGGGAATCGTCCCTTATTTCCAGATCCTCAAGGATAATTAGGAGGAACCATGTTGACCTCATATTTACATGCTTTTGCTTTGTTCTTCTCATTGTTGAATCCGTTTTTAATGAGTATTTACATGATTGGCATGATTCGGAACTCCGAAGCCAAAGTGTTTAATAAGGCTTTGATTCAGGGTTGTCTCATTGCCTTTGTGGTATTTATGCTGTTTGCATGGGGCGGAGAAGCGATCTTTAGTAAATATTTAAATGTACGCTTTGAAGCCTTTCAAATATTTGGTGGTTTGATCTTCTTGGTGATTGGTTATCGCTACGTGTTTCAGGGGGCAGATACCATTGGTGAAATGCGTGGTGCACCTGAGCATTTGGCAGGAACCATTGCGATGCCTTTTATGATTGGTCCAGGTACGATCAGTGCTGCTGTGGTGACAGGTATATCTTTACCGATTGGTGGCGCAGCCATGATTATTTTCTTAACTTTAACGTTAACCTGCGCATTGATGATTTTAATGAAATTTGCACATGATCATTTGCGTTATAAGCATGCTAAATATATCGACCGTTATGTTGATATTGTAGGGCGACTGTCGGCCTTACTGATTGGAACCATCGCGGTCGATATGATTATCAATGGTATTACAGGTGTGATTGCAGATATGTAATTGTCATATGCAAATAAAAAAGCCCTCAATAAATGAAGGCTTTTTTATTTAACTGAAGAACCAAGTGTAATAACCCCAGAGCATCAGTGGCCACGATAGAAACGGGCTAAATAACCATTTCCAAATCCAGTGGCGTGGCACGAAGCCAACGCCGTGGATAAAGCCACCTGAAATACCAATCATGATATACATCAGTGCGCTGTGGCTATAGTGACCATTGTCATCCAACATAGCAGCAGGATGCACTAACAACACCGCTGCAAGTGGAAAGGCCAACAGGCAGGAAATTAGCATCGCAATTTTGTTCGGCTTTTTATCTACAGTTTGGTTTTCCATAGCAACGTCTGTCATGGTTTATTCCTCATCAAGGTCTTGATGATGTTCAATATATAAAGCACTCAATACGCCAGCAAAGCAAGCCATTAAAATGCCGAGAATCCATGCAAAATACCACATAATTTGATCTCCTTAGACACAACCTTAGTAAAGGCTGTGTGAATTCTCTTTAATGTGAGTGTTGGTAATAACACCCCACATTTTGTAGTAACACCAAGTGGTATAACACAAAATAAGTGGGACAAAGATACAGGCTGCAACGGTCATTACAGTCAACGTCGTTTTACTTGAAACTGCATCCCACATGGTCAAGCTTGCAATAGGGTTGATGCTTGATGGCATAAGGAATGGGAATAGTGCAAAACCAGCAGTCAAAATTGCACCAATAACAGCTAAGCTTGAACCTAAGAAACTTAAGCCTGCTTTATTTTTGCTTGCAGCAAGAACGACGATTAGACCACCTAAGATGCCTGCAATAGGTGCAATCATGGTAATAGGGTAAGTTGAATAGTTATTCATCCAACCTGGATTGGCATTGGTCACCACTTCTTTGGCTAATGGGTTAGCAACACCGTTGGTATCAAATGGTGCCACTAGGGTATAACCTTCGATCCCACCAAAATACAACCAAGCACCAGCACCTAAGAAACAGATGAGGTAAACAATACCCATTAGTTTGGTTGCTTGTGCTGAACGGTTACGTAAGTCACCGTCAGTACGGAGCATAAGCCATGCACCGCCGTGGGCACACAGCATAGATAAACTGACTAGGCCGCAGACCAAAGCAAATGGGTTGAGTAGAGCAAAGAAGCTCCCTGTGTAAGTCGAACGTACTGTTTCATCTAAATCGAATGGAACACCCAAGAACATATTGCCAAAGGCTACGCCAAAGACTAACGCAGGCACAGCACCACCAACCGCTAAACCCCAGTCCCATGATGTACGCCATTTGGTATTTTGTAGTTTGGAGCGGTAGTCAAAGCCTACAGGTCGCAAGAATAGGGCAAACAGAACTAAAAGTAGCGCCCAATACATGCCTGAGAATGCGGTTGCATAAACCATAGGCCATGCTGCAAATAATGCACCACCCGCAGTAATGAACCAAACTTGGTTACCATCCCAGTGCGGAGCAATCGTGTTGATGGCTGCGCGACGTTCTTCATCTGTTTTGCCTACAAATGGCATGATCGCCATAGAGCCCATATCGAAGCCATCGGTGAGGGCAAAGCCAATCAACAGGACGCCGACTAAAACCCACCAGATAATTTTGAGTAATTCATATTCGATCATGCTTGAGTCTCCTCATTGCGAGCTGCTTCAAGTTTTTCAAAATGGTATTTACCTGTGTGAAGCGAACTTGGACCAAGACGTGAAAATTTGATCATTAAATACATTTCAATAATCAAAAGTACAGTATAGAACGCAGCTAAGGCAGCGATAGAACCCCATACATCACCTGTGCTTAAGCTTGATGCTGACAAGTGTGTAGGTAAAACCTCACCAATCGTCCAAGGCTGACGACCTACTTCAGCAACGTACCAACCTGTTTGCGCAGCAATCCATGGTAGAGGCAGAGCGAAAAGTGCAAATTTTAGTAGCCATGGTTTGTTCTCTGCATTGCGTTTTGCAACAGCAAAGGTTGCTAGGGCAAATAACAATAGCATTAAGAAACCAGACGCCACCATGGCACGGAATGCCCAGAATAAGCTTGGTACATGCGGAATTGTATCTTTTGCGGCAGCTTTAATTTGATCTTCAGATGCGTCTACAACGTTTGGTGTATATTTTTTCAAAAGTAGACCGTAGCCTAAATCTTTTTGAGAATGTTCGAAGGCTGCTTGAAGTTCGGGTGATGTGTCACCTGCACGAAGCTTTTCTAGTTGAGAATATGCAACCATACCATTACGAATACGGACTTCATGCTGTGCGATTAAGTCTTTAATGCCTGTTACTTGTTTGTCCAACGAGCGTGTCGCAATAATGCCCATCACATATGGAATTTTCACGGCATAATCTGTGGTCATTGTTTCTTTATTTGGAATACCAAACAAAGTAATGGATGCAGGTGCAGGGTGTGTATCCCATTCTGCTTCAATGGCAGCAAGTTTAGTCTTTTGTACATCACCAATTTCATAGCCTGATTCATCACCGAGTAAAATGACAGATAAGGTTGATGCCAAGCCAAAGATGGCTGCAATGGCAAATGAACGACGGGCAAAAGGAACGTCTCGTTTTTTCAGTAAGTAATAACTGGAAATAGCGAGAACGAAAATCGAACCAGTTACATAACCTGCAGATACAGTATGTACAAATTTAACTTGAGCAACGGGGTTGAAAATGAGGGCACCAAAATCGACTAGTTCCATACGCATGGTTTCGTAGTTAAATTTAGAACCAACAGGGTTTTGCATCCAGCCGTTAGCAACCAAAATCCAGAGGGCTGACATATTGGAGCCAAGTGCAACCAACCATGTCACACCCAAATGCTGGACTTTGGAAAGACGATCCCAACCAAAGAAGAATAGGCCAATAAAAGTGGACTCTAAGAAGAAAGCCATCAGGCCTTCGATTGCCAATGGTGCGCCAAAAATGTCGCCTACATAATGTGAGTAGTACGCCCAGTTTGTACCAAACTGGAACTCCATTGTTAAACCTGTTGTTACCCCAAGTGCAAAGTTAATGCCGAAGAGTTTTCCCCAGAATTTGGTCATGTCTTTATAAATTTCTTTGCCAGAAATCACATAAGTGGTTTCCATAATGGCAAGAATAAAAGCCATACCAATAGTAAGTGGAACAAAAATAAAGTGATACATCGCGGTCATAGCGAACTGGAACCGCGAGAGATCGACCACGCTTTCAGAAATCATCAACGTGTCTCCTTGATTGGGGATGGATTGCCAGCAATACGCTCAGCAACTTGATTGTCAAAATTTTTAGGAATCGTTGGGGCGTCGAACCAAATGTTCTTAATGACCATTAAAATAATCACTTTAATGATTAAAATGGCAATAATCTCTCTGGTGACTTTTTGATTGAGATTTTTGGGGACTAAGCTCATTTCATAAAGCCTATTTTTTTAACTTGCTTTATATTATTAAACAAAAGCATACAAAAAATAAATAGCCTTTAAACTTAAATAAAAAATATATTATTAATTTGTTTATATACAAACACTTAATGATGCTATGTGATGAAAAATAAACTAATATTTAAGCATTTTAAAGTTGACTAAAATACTTATATTTATATTTAAAAACCTGACTGAAATACTTGTATATATTTATTTTAAATCCGACTAAAACGCTTATATTTAAAAAAATGTCATTTTATCGAGAATTCGTCTTAAAATTATAAAATTGATAGGTCTTTTAAATCATTGAAGAATAGCTGGTCGAAGCGATAGCCCTTTTGCCTCGAAACTCTGGTGTAGCTTTGCTTTAGGCAGCAGCATTTTTGAAAGGTTGAGTGATACAAGGTTATATTTAAATATTGTTATTCTGTATTGATCTGAGAATATTACAATGATGGCGCAAGCAAAGCCGATACACTGAAAATGTGTAACAGACCAATAGTGGAGCTCAAGTGGATGTTTGAGAGCCGTGTTTAGTTGCTGATCTCACCACTAAACAGTTGGTTAGATTTTGAAATTCTTTTGGCGATGTAATGTGATTTTTTTAGTCGAATCAGAATAATTTGCGACTGAAATTCGAGCTCACCAAACTCAGGTTCAACTTGGACATAGTGTAGTTGACCATACTCATCGCGCACACGTGCTTGAGCTGAAAAGCCAGGACGGGCATTGCCACTGGAAATAGTGGCAAGGCGACCCAATAAATTGGTTTGTCTTTTGATGGGTCTGGGTTTAATCACCTGATCTAAACAGTGAATCATAAAAACGGTGAAGAAGATCGCAATAATCAGGGCTGGCAGGATGAGGTAGTATGCGGAGGTAAAGGCTTGTTCCTTTGCATAAATACAAAATTGAAGGAAATAACCCGCGACACTGAAGTTCAGCAAAAGAAAAACCACAATCAGGGTTTTTGAAAATTTCACGTCTAATAATGGAGATTGTGTGAGCTTTTGTGGAGATAGTTTTTTGAGAAAGTGACTTGGGCGTGAATTAAAAAAATAGCCAAGGGTTTCCACCATGCTGAGTAAAAGCAAAGCCAATAAACTGAAATGAAAAATCATCAAATCAGGGTGGTGTAGCAGCTCATACATGGTGAAAGTCCAAATATATTATTCTTCTGTGAGGTAAATTCCACCATCAGAATGCACGGTAATCTGCACTTTTTCAAGTGCTTCACCTTGGCAAGGCCCCGAGATGCATTCACCTGTTTCAACTACAAATAATGCACCATGCGTTGAGCATTCAATAAATTCTTGGTCTCGATCTAAAAATTGATTTTCCAAAAACTCCAGTTCAACTTGGAGGTGAGGGCAGATATTTTGATAGGCAAAAAATGCACCGTCACGTTGGGTGATAAAAATTGTATCCCCATTGGGTGTCTCAAAGGAGCGTGCTTCACGTTCTGGGATGTCTTCCGTCATGCAGATTTTGTGCATTATGCGCATTCCTTTTGCAATTGATGGAACAATTCAGTGTAATCCGCGATATCTAGGCGAGGACCAAATTGAGTGACCACTTCGCTTGAAATCAAAATAGCCAGTTGCGCTGCGGTATGTAAGCCTAAGCCTGCGTTCACAGCGTACAAGAAAGCACCTGCAAAGGCATCGCCAGCACCATTTGCATCGACAGCATCAACTTTACGGCCTGCGACACTAAATGTTTCTTGCGCATTTGAAATAAGAGCACCTTCAGCGGAAAGGGTAATGACCACGTGTTGACTGAACGTTTTGAGTTTTGCCAAAGCTGCCTCAACCGTTTCCGTTTCGGTGTACATCATGGCTTCTTGCTGGTTACAGAATAATAAGTCCACACCATCTGCAATCATTTCATCCAATCCATGACGTGCATATTGCACCATCGCTGGATCAGAGAGGGTTAATGCAATTTTAACACCATGTGCTTTGGCAATTTCACGCGCTTGTTTAACAGCTAAACGTGCGCTATCGCTGGTTGAAAGATAACCTTCGATATAGAGCCATTTCGCTGTTTTTAAAGGTTCAAAATCAATCTGTTGTTCAGTCAACTCAGCGGTAATACCTAAATAAGTGTGCATCGTCCGTTCAGAGTCTTCACTGACCAAAACCATACACGTGCCTGTGACGCCTTCGCTGATTGATTTCTCAGTGTTTTTAATCCCTGCTTCGTGCAAACCATTGAGGTAAATTTTACCCAATTCATCATTACCTACACGACATGCATAAAAGGCTGAACCACCTAAGGCACTAAAGGCAACGGTAGTATTTGCTGCTGAACCACCTGATGCTTGACCTTTATAGCTTTGTGTTTCTTTTAATTTTTTATACAGATCTGCTTGTGTTTCACCATCAGTTAACTGCATAGTGCCTTTTTGCAAATTTTGTTGAATAAGGAAGTCGTCAGAGACTTTAAATTCTTGGTCGATTAGTGCATTACCAATTGCAAAAAGATCAACAGTTGCCATGTGTTTTTCGTCACGTATTGAAATTAAAGCGACATTTTACACTAATGCTCATAATTGCTGTAGTTTGTTGAGTAAAATTCATTTTATTTACATGGTAAATGTAGTGAAATGGCTGTGGTTATATTCAAGGAAGTTTAGATGGAAATTTTAATTCAAGCGGCAGAACAATTACCTCCTCAAATGCAAGCTTTGGCGCAACTGGCAGCAAAAGAAGGATATGAACCGTTGACCCGCTTGATCGAAGAATATCAAAGTGGGAAAAATCGTTTTAATCAAAAGGGTGAAGTGCTGTTGTTGGCTTATGATCAAGATCAGCTTATTGCCTGTGGTGGATTAAACCAGCAATGGGGTGAAAACGAAATCGAGGCACGTATTGGTCGTGTACGTCGTTTCTATGTGCATCCTAAATATCGTAAAAGTGGTGTGGGGCGTCAACTATTGGCACATTTGGAAAAATATGCACGTCCGAATTTCTCTGCGTTGTGTTTAAACACAGCAGATTTATCTGCTGTAAGTTTTTATCAAAAGCAAAATTATGTTTTTGTTGAAAATCATCCGAACTATAATTATTTCAAATACCTGATTGGTTAATCAGTATAGCGAACATTGTCTTCATGAACAGCTGTATTGTCGCCGCTTGTGATACAGCTGAATGCTTCGATGAGAGCTAAAATTATAATGGGCTATTAAACGGATTAGGTCTTATTTTAATCTGATCTTAAGCCAATAAGCTGACAATGGGCATCTGTTGTTTATTGGGGTGTTAATAATGCCTATTGATGTGAATTCCTCCGCAAGTGTACAAGATGTACATCAGGTATTAATGAAAGTGCCACAAATCACGGCTCTTTTTTGGATAACTAAAATTTTTGCAACGACATTTGGTGAAACGGCGGGTGATGCTGTTTCAATGTCGATGAACTTGGGTTATTTACTCAGTACTTTTATCTTTTCACTCGTTTTTATTGTTGCTGTATTTTTTCAAATCAGATCGAAGAGTTATCATCCCTTTTTATATTGGTTCGCCATTATTGCCAGTACAACTGTGGGGACAACTTTAGCTGACTTTGTTGATCGCTCATTAGGCATTGGTTACGTGGGTGGGAGCGCATTATTATTAAGTTTGGTCGGGATTTCGCTTTTTATTTGGCATAAATCTGAAGGCAGTATTTCACCGCATGTGGTGAATCAGCCACGAGTTGAGCTTTTCTATTGGTTAACGCTGACATTTTCCCAAACTTTAGGTACTGCTTTAGGTGATTGGTCTGCAGACACAGCAGGTTTAGGTTATAGTGGTGGGATTGCCCTATTTAGTGGACTGATTTTATTTATTTTACTTTTGTATAAGTTGAGCCACATTTCGAGGACTTTTCTGTTTTGGTCCGCTTTTATTTTAACGCGTCCTTTAGGGGCGGTTGTTGGTGATTTCTTAGATAAACCTTTAAGTTCTGGTGGTTTAGATTTGAGTCGTTTTGGCGCATCTGCAGTGTTACTGATTGCAATAGTGCTTTGTGTATGGTGGGCAAAAAAAACCGAAAAACTGGTTAATGATCCCGTCTAATCGTTGTTGATTCAGTATTTGAGGGTGGATTCAGTTGGGTATAGGTCCCATCAGTTCAACGCTTTTTAAAAGTTGACCAAGTTACTTGGAAAATTGTCAATGAATGAGTCTTGTTCTTGATTTTCAGGTTATACTTGAAACATTTAGAAAATGCTTTGAATTGAGGAGATCACATGACTGTAGATGTCACTGAAACCATTTCACAAACTGTACATCCTGCGTTTCAGTTGGTACGTCAACACCATGTTGAAGCTTTAGACATCTTAGTGTCTGAATATAAACATAAAATCACTGGGGCAGTGCATTATCACTTAGCCACCAATCACGATGAAAATGTATTTTTGGTTGCATTCCGTACTCAGCCTATGGATTCAAAAGGCGAAGCGCATATTTTAGAACATACTGCGCTTTGTGGTTCAGAAAAATTCCCTGTGCGTGATCCGTTCTTTTTAATGATTCGTCGTTCATTGAATACGTTTATGAACGCTTTTACAGCAGCGGATTGGACGGCTTATCCATTTGCGACGCAAAATAAAAAAGATTTCCAAAATTTATTGGAAGTGTATTTAGATGCAGCATTTGTGGCTAATTTAAATCCGCTTGATTTTGCTCAAGAAGGTATTCGTATTGAGCTTGAAAATGGTGAACCTGTCTATAAGGGTGTGGTTTTCAACGAAATGAAAGGGGCAATGAGTTCGCCTTCAGACCAGTTGTATCATCAGCTTGCACATCACTTATTTCCAGAAACGACCTATCATTACAATTCAGGTGGCGACCCGAAAGATATTCCAGACTTGACTTATCCTGAGTTGGTGGATTTCTACAAGTCGCATTATCACCCAAGCAACGCAGTTTTCATGACCTTTGGTAATGAGCCTGCCTATAATTTGCAGGAGCAATTTGAAACTTTGGCTTTGGCTAAATTTTCTAAAGGTGAAACGCTTTATTCTAAAGAAGAACGTCGTTTAACAGCACCCGTAGAAGTGACTGAAACCTATGCGGTAGATGCAGAAGATTTAAAAGATAAAACTTATCACATTATTTCGTGGTTATTGCCTAAAGCTAGCAATATAAAGCTTCGTTTAGGTATGCGATTGGTTGAAGGTATACTTTTAGAAGACTCAGCTTCACCACTGCGTCATTATCTTGAGACATGTGGTTATGCACAGTCTACAGGCCCGATTATGGGTGTAGATGATTCGAACTACGAAATGACCTTCTACTGCGGTGTACAGGGTTCAAACCCTGAGCATGCGGCAGAGTTTAAAGCAGGTGTCTTTAAAATCTTAGAAGATGTGGCTGCAAAACCTGTCGATCAAAACATGGTCGATGCGATTTTACATCAGATTGAATTGCATCAACGTGAAATCAATGGCGACGGTATGCCTTATGGTCTAAGCCTGATTTTAAATGGTTTGGGTAGTGCGATCCACCACAGCGACCCAGTCACTGTTTGGGATGTAGACTCAGCTATTGCTGCGGTGAAAGAAGAATTAAAAGACCCGATGTGGTTATCCAATCTCATCAAGACGCATCTCATTGATAACTCACACCGTGTACAAATGACTTTGGTGCCAGATGCCAATAAATCTGCGGTGGAAGCAGCAGATGAGAAAGCACGTTTAGCTGCAATTGGTGCGCAACTTACAGAAACTCAAAAAGCAGAAATTGAAGCACAGACTGAGGCATTGAAAGTCCGTCAGGATACACCAGATGACTTAAATTTATTGCCAAAGGTGGGCTTGGAAGATGTGCCAGCTGAATTGCAAATTGTACAAGGTCAATTGCGGGAGATTATCTCTAATCGTACTGATTACCCGCTCAATCTCTATCATGCAGGCACGAACGGTATTTATTACAACCAAGTGCTGATTCAGATTCCACAAGATGTGGTGCAGTCACCATACTTTAACTTACTGTCTATTTTGATGGGTGAAGTGGGGGCAGGTCAGTACGATTATCTTGAGCTACAACAACTGCAAACTGCTGTAAGTGGTGGTTTAGGAATGGGTGCGTCGTTACGTTCTCACGTGAATGATAAAAACCAAATCAGTGCGTGGCTCACGCTGACTACAAAATCGCTGGTGAGTAGTTTAGAAAGTATTAACTTGTTGAAATTGGCGTTTGAGCAGTTACGTTTCGATGAAAAAGACCGCATTATTGAACTCTTGCAACAACGCAAAACACGTTGGGCATCACGTCTTTCAGGCTCGGGTCATAGTTATGCTATGCAAATTGCAGGGCGTAACCACAGTGCTTTAGCTAATCGTGATTATCACAACACGGGTTTAGGTGCATTAAACTGGTTGGGTGAGTTGATTAGCCGTATTGAAAAAGATGAAGTTGCTTATGAAGATTTCATTCATGAATTAAAAGCCATTCATTTAAAACTTTTACAAGCACCGAAACAATTTTTGTTGGTGTGTGAAGAACACCAATCTGAGCGCTTGTTAGAAGAAGTTCAAAATGTCTGGGACAAACTAGAGGTTTCTGAGCAAGTTGTGAGTCTTAAAGCTGTGGAGCAGGAAAACACAGATACAGATGAAGCATGGTTAATTCAGGCCAATGTTCAATTCTGTTCATCGGCTTACCCAGCAGTTGAAGTTTCACATCCAGATGCAGCAGCACTGATGGTTCTTGCTGCTTACTTACGCAATGGATTCCTACACAGTGCGATTCGTGAAAAAGGCGGTGCCTATGGTGGCGGTGCAAGCTATGATGGCAATGCATGCTCATTCCGCTTCTATAGTTATCGTGATCCACGTTTAGCGGAAACTTTCAGTGACTTTGAAGGGAGTGTGCAATGGTTACTCAATACTGAGCAAAAACCACATCAGCTTGAGGAAGCGATTTTGGGTTTAATTGCAAGTATGGATAAGCCAGGTTCGCCAGCGGGTGAAGCCATTACTGCATGTTATGCACTATTACATGCCCGTACTCCAGCCTTCCGCAAGCAGTTGCGTAGCCGTCTTCTAGCAGTGAATTTTGAAGATTTAAAGCGTGTTGCGGTACAATATTTGCTTGAACAAAAACCAACGAAAGCAGTGGTTGCACCTATTGCGAAGCGTGATACCTTGATTGAGCTAGGTTTCAGTATTCAACAAGTTCAGTAAAATAATAAGAGGGTCGTATGGCGTTTAAACCATTTGAGCGTTCAACTTTAGCACTGAGCGTAAGTTTGCTCAGTGCTTTGGCTGTCGCTAAAACGCATGCACAAGTTTCAGAGGTGCCTGCGGCTCCCGCAACAGCTGAGGCATGTGTAGCATTAGAGTCAAATGCAGACCGTTTGGCTTGTTATGATGCATTATTTAAAATTCCTCCAGTAGCAAAGCCGCATATTGTTTCTGAACAACGTGCAGCGATGGAAATCGCGCCAGCGCCTGAAAATATCTCAGGGAAGATCGCACAAGGCGTTAGCTCTGTTTTTGCCTCGGAAGGTCCTAAAATAACGCCCAATTTATCTCTTATGGATAGCCGTTGGGAGCTTTCTCCAGAAAGTAAACTCGGGACGTGGAATATTCGTGCCTATCAGCCTGTGTATTTAATGCCAGGCTTTTGGACGACGGATAAAAATGAGTTTCCTCAAAGTCCAAACCCTTCCAATACAGTGGATGAAGATCAAAACTTAAATTCAATGGAAGCAAAATTCCAACTGTCTTTAAAAACGAAAGCTGTTGAAAATCTGTTTGGGGACAATGGCGATGTCTGGTTGGGGTATACCCAGTCTTCGCGTTGGCAAGTCTACAATGCGGATGAATCCCGTCCATTTCGTGAAACCAACTATGAGCCTGAAGCCAGTTTGGTCTTTAGAACCAATTATGAATTGTTTGGTTTAAATGGTCGCCTATTAGGGCTGACTTTAAACCATCAGTCCAATGGTCGCTCTGATCCGCTTTCTCGTAGCTGGAATCGTGTCATTTTAAATCTTGGATTTGAAAGAGATAACTTTGCTCTCATGCTGCGCCCATGGTATCGAATAGAAGAAGATGCAAAAGATGACAATAACCCAGACATTAAAGACTATATTGGACGTGGTGATTTAACGGCATTCTATCGTTGGAATGAGCATGATTTTTCGCTTATGTTACGACATAGTTTAAAAGGAGGAGATGACTCTCGTGGCGCGGCACAGTTTGATTGGGCTTTTCCTATCTCTGGCAAACTACGTGGGCATTTTCAACTGTTTGATGGTTATGGTGAAAGTTTGATTGATTATAATCACCGGGCAACTTATGTGGGCTTGGGTGTATCTTTAATGAATTGGTACTAAGCCTCTGTAAATAAAAAAACCACGTTTCAAACGTGGTTTTTTTATGACATTGTTTTTAAGGATTAACCAATTTGAATATCTGTAGTTGGGTGTTTAAGCCGGCTTTTCTTCGGTGTTGCAATGAGGTATGCCAATGTTAATGGCCCTAAACGGCCTGCAAACATCAGAAGCATTAGAACAAATAAACTGGCAGGTTGAAGTTCGCCTGTAATCCCGCGGGACAAACCAACTGTACAGGCTGCGGAAATGGTTTCAAATAATAAGTCTATAAACTCATGATTCGGTTCAATTAACGTCAAGCTAAAGATGCCTAAAAAAACCAGAGTCGCGGTAATAGAAACAACAGCCATTGCTTTGAAGGATGTTTTTTCAGAAACGGCATGATTAAAGACACGAATTTCATCTTCACGTCTTAAAAAACTAATGACACTAAGTAAAACAATAATAAAAGTACCTACTTTAATCCCGCCTGCAGTACTCATTGAGCCACCGCCTATGAACATCAGTAACATGGTCACGAGGGTTGAAGCATCTTTCATTTGTGCCAAATCGAGACTGTTAAAGCCCGATGAGCGAGGAACGGTTGCATGGAACCATGCATTGAGTGCTTGGTCACCTAAACTCATTGGCGCTAAGGTAAGGGGGTTGTTGGATTCAATTGCCCATAAAAGAATAAAGGCAATGATGTTTAAGCCTGCAATCGTAGACAAAATAAGTTTGCTGTTGGTACTTAAGCCTTTCCAACGTTTACTACGTTTAATATCCATCAGCACCACAAAACCAATCCCACCAATAATGTATAACATGCTGATGGTAAAGGTAATGAGATATTGACCTGAGAAGCTCATCAAGCTGTTCGGGAAGAGTGAAAACCCGCCATTATTAAATGCTGAGACACTATAAAAGGCAGCATAGAAAAAGGCTTGATTGAAGTTATAGTCTTCCATCCATGCAATGGTTAAAATAACAGTACCAATGGCTTCAAAAAATAAGGAATAAAGCAGTACGCCTTTAATGGTAAAAGATACTTTGGATAAACTGGTTTGACCAATGGTTTCTTGCGCCATGATTTGTTGTTTTAAGCCCAACTTGGCCGATAGGCTTAATGCCGCCAAAATTGCAAAGGTCATAAACCCCAAGCCACCAATTTGAATTAATAGCATAATGATGACTTTACCTGTTACGGTAAAAGTTTCCCCCACATTCACCACAGATAGTCCAGTAATGGTCACAGCAGATGTAGCTGTAAACAAAGAGTTGAGCCAGCTGAGTTCACCATGGTGTGAAATAGGGAGTTTTAATAACAGCGTACCAAGAATAATAAAACTTAAAAAACCCAAAGCTAATAAGCTAGGCGGGCTTAAATTAATTGTATTTTGCGGGTTGGGTTGCCATTCTTTTAGATTTTTCATGATTTGAACCGTGCTGAAAGACGACGTAATGTTTCAAGGACTCCTTCAACAACTAAAATATCACCCACTTGTAAAATTAAATTGGGATCTATGCTGTACAAAACTTCTGTACCACGCTTATGGAGTAATGTTTTTACATCAGGTGCTTGATCCATGAGTTGGCGGAAGCGTGTACCTTGCAATTTTTCGTCAATTTCAATTTTGACGATATAGTGATTATCTTCAAGCGCCATGTAGCGACTGACCATCGGGTAACATAAAGATTGTGCAATCCGAACGCCCATGTCTTCTTCGGGGTGAATAATTTTACTGATGCCTAAATGGCTCAAAATCATATGGTGTGATTTGGATTTGGCTTTAACCCAAATTTTCTCGACCCCAATATTTTTGAGGTGTAATACACATAAAATACTGGCTTCAATATTTTCACCAATTGCGACCACAACCGCATCGCAGTTTTTAATATTGAGTTCATCGAGCACATGTTCATCCGTTGCATCGGCAATAACGGCATGGGTTACTTGTTCAGAGATATTTTCAACATACTTTTTTTCACTGTCGATGCCAATCACATCATGCCCGAGTTCAATAAGTTGAGTTGCAACTGTGGCTCCAAAGCTTCCTAAACCAATCACTGCAAATTGCGCCATGTCATCTTTTCCTTAAATTTTTTATACGTCGATTGTTAACGCATGTTGTGCCGAATTTCACAAGATGTCATCTTTATACAGACACACTTTTTTGATCAATCATTTTTGAGTTATACCGAATATATCACTCATACAGAGGAGTATATAAATGCGGAAGACACTATATGAATCCCTTAGAATTGCCTTTCCAGAACTAAATGATACCGCAATTCCTGAAGAACAAGATGAGTTCGAGCACTTTATTCGTTGGTTAAATACCTATTATTCAAATATACAAAAAATAGCACTAGATGATTTTCAGCAAAATGGTATTGATGAATGCCACAGACTACAACAACTTGGGGTTGATTTAGATCAGCTGAAAAATCAAATCAACGATGATATGGCTTCTTTTTACCATATGTACGACAGTGATGAACTTAAAGAAAACTCAGATATGCACAGCTATGATTTTGAGTTTAGTTTTGATGTGATTTTTAACCACATTAAGATTTTTATTGAACCTTATGAACTTAGCCTGTTGGTGATAGAGCGAGAAAATCCATATTGGCTGTTGGTTCCGCATAATGATGAGCTGATTGACAGAATCATTGTGACATATAACCATACGTTTGGTGATGAAGAGCCAATCCAGCTCATAGAATAAAACCGCCTCGAAAGGCGGTTTTATGTATTGAATCTTTTATTTTAAGAAACGTTGATAACCTAAGTTATTGGTAATTTCTTCGTATGGATATGAAATACTTTCTAGAGTTTCAACCAATCCGTCTGGGTTCTGTTTTGCATCACTTGCTTCTAAACCAACCAGTACACGACCTTCAGCAGCGCCGTGGTTACGGTAGTGGAACAAGGTGATGTTATGCGTTGGGCCAAGACGTTCAAGGAACATTAATAGTGCACCTGGACGCTCAGGGAACTCAACACGGAATAAACGCTCATTTTCAATGTCTGCATGCCCGCCAATCAGGTAGCGAATATGCAATTTCGCCACTTCATCATCAGACAAATCATCGACATCAAACTGCGTTTTCAGTGCTTCGAAAATATCGTGACGTTCTTTTTCGCCACCTTTTAAGCTAATGCCGACAAAGACTTGTGCTGCACTGGCATCGCTCGCACGGTAGTTAAATTCGGTGATGTTGCGACCTTGTAACGCACGACAGAAATTCAGGAATGAACCTTTTTTCTCTGGAATGGTCACAGCAAAAATAGCTTCTTTGCGTTCACCTAATTCAGTACGTTCTGCAATATAGCGCAAACGGTCAAAGTTCATGTTTGCACCGCAAACAATAGAGACGATATTTTTGCCAATCAGCTCATGGGCTTCAACATATTTTTTAATGCCTGCTAAAGCCATTGCACCCGATGGTTCAACAATACTACGACATTCATCATAGGTATCTTTAATTGCCGCACAAATTTCGTCGGTGTTGACTAAAACTACTTCACGTTCAACGATTGGGCCAGAGTTATCTGATTTTTGTAGCTGAATCACTTCAAATGGTTTTTCACCAATTTGCGCGACAGCCGTACCATCGGCAAATAGTCCGACTTGAGGCAGTACTACACGTTCACCCGCTTCAAATGCAGCTTTTAAGCAAGCAGATTCATCGTATTCAACAGGAATCACTTTGACGTGCGGTGCCACATCACCTAAGTAAGCGGCAACACCAGCAATTAAACCGCCACCACCCACAGCCACGAAGACATAATCAATATCGCGCCATTGACGTAAAATTTCATTACCAATGGTTCCTTGACCTGCCATGACTAATTCATCGTCATAAGGCGGAATGAATGTCATACCATCATCGGTTGCACGTTGAATCGCATATTTATTTGCAACATCAAAAGAGTCGCCATGTAGGACTACTTCACCGCCTAAACGCTTCACCGCCTGTACTTTGATATCTGGGGTGGTTTTCGGCATGACAATAATGGCGCGAATGCCGAGCTTTTTACCTGACAGGGCTACGCCTTGGGCATGGTTGCCAGCAGATGCAGTAATGACACCACGTTCGAGTTGTGCTCGAGGCAATTGACTAATGCGGTTATAAGCACCACGTAGCTTAAATGAAAAGACCGGTTGTAAGTCTTCGCGTTTAAAACGAATGTTGTTATTGAGTTTCTCACTAATTCGAGGTGCCGCTTCGAGTGGAGTTTCGATTGCAACATCATAGACTGTTGCTTGTAATATTTGTCGAACCAAACGAGACAGCATGTTAATTTCCCATTTAACAGTTTAAAATAGGGGATCATTGTAACAAACCCCTGTACATTTGGGCTGTAAAATCAGCAACAAATGTCAAAAATAGTTGAGCCAAATTATGAGTCTGTATGCTACCCAAGATGAAAAAAAGCAAGCTGCTGCAAAAGCTGCCTTAAAGCACTTACCTAAAGGTGGCATATTAGGGGTGGGTACAGGCAGCACCGTCAATTTCTTGATTGAACTTTTACCTGAGCTTCAGCTTGAAGCGGCTGTGGCAAGTTCAGAAGCAACGGCTGAGCGCTTAAAGAAATTAGGTATTGAAGTGGTTGATATGAACTCTGTTGGCGGTTTAGATGCTTATGTAGATGGGGCAGATGAAATTGACCGCCATATGCATATGATCAAAGGCGGTGGTGCCGCACTGACTCGCGAAAAAATTGTAGCTTCAATTGCGAAAAAATTTGTCTGTATCGTGGATGACTCAAAATGGGTTAATCAGTTAGGTCACGACTTTCCACTTCCGATTGAAGTGATTCCAATGGCACGTTCTGCTGTAGCACGTAAAATTGTGGCACTTGGTGGAGATCCAGCTTACCGTGAGGGTGTAGTGACCGACAATGGCAATGTGATTTTAGATGTTTATAACCTGAACATCTTAAATGCACTTGAGCTTGAAAAGACCATCAATAACATTCCTGGTGTGGTATGTAACGGTATTTTTGCGATCAATAAAGCGGATATTGCTGTGGTTGCAACGGATAACGGGATCGAAGAACGTACCGCAGTTTAATTTTAAATTTCCCCAAGTCTCTCTTAAAAATGAGGGGCTAAAAGCAACAGCATTTTTATAGTGTTTTTTTCCCTCCTTTAACAAAGGAGGGCTGGGGAGGATGATTCAATAAAAGAATAATCTTAATGACTTTAACAGACCTACCCGAAATCCAAATCACCCATCATGCACGTGCGACCCGTTTACGACTGCGTGTTGAACCGACTCAAATTCGCTTAACTGTGCCTAAGTTCTGTAGTAAACGACAAATTCAGGAATTTTTAAATCAGTCTGAGCAATGGATGGTTGAAACTTGGCAAAAGCAGCAAGTGAGCCTTGTTCAAGTCGATCGAACCTTACCGTCAGAATTACATTTGTTTAATCGACAGCATGCATTAACGATCAGCTATAAAACACAAAGACATGCTTATCTTTTTGATGAGCAATCTAACCAACTGTGGGTTAGTGATCGCCAGCCTGAAAGTTATTTAAAATCTTTTGTAATTGCATATGCCAAACAGCACTTGCCTGCCTATTTGCAACAGATTAGTCATGAAACAGGTTTAAAATTTGTACAATGCGCGGTTCGTCAGCCTAAAACCCGCTGGGGAAGTTGTAGTGTAAAGCATGATATTATGCTGAATAGTGCTTTGGCTCTGTTCCCTGAAGCGATTACGCGTTATGTCTGTGTGCATGAGTTGGCGCATACACGTCACTTTGACCACAGTGTACGTTTTTGGTCGGAAGTCGAGAAACATGATCCAGCGTTTCAACAACATCGTAGAACGCTAAAAACAACGGCATTGCCGCATTGGTGGTACCAAAAATAAAAGCAAGTTTTGACCAAAAAATATAAAATATATTTCTTGAGACTGATTGAGATGCCATTAAAAAATGCTATAAACCTCATGCAGTAACATCAATATTTACCAATTTCAGTCGACAGACATTTAATGTGAATTTTGCAGATATCCACTATTTTATATTAATTGTTCCAGCATGCCTGATTTTAATGGGTAGCTTACTTTTAATATGTCATTTTGTTTTTAAGGCTCCTGCATATCTTTTGTGGTTGGGTCTAGGGTATATCGTGCCGTCTTTTTCTGTGGCTACGCAGTGTTTCATGTCGAATAAGCAACTAGCATTGTTCGCTCCGATTTTGGGATCATTTTATTTGTTCGGGGCATGGTCTAGTGCTTATGCTATGGGGCTAAGAAAAACAGCCAACGCACATTCGTCTGGATGTGCGATATTGATTGCAATCACATTGGTTTTGTTGAGCTATTATTCTTATATTGACGATCAGTTGTGGATCAGAATGCTCGTTTTAAATATATCCATTGCTGTGGTTGAGTCATTGGTGTTATTTTCAATGTTTAAGAGTTATCAAAATGTTGATTTTCTTAATAAAATAGTTGATTTCTCCTATTTGTTCATTGTGCTTTATACTTTCGCGCGTGGCATCATCATTTTTTTCTTTTTAAAAAATATACAAGCAGATATGTTGGCAACTTCTGTCTGGTGGTTAATGATGCTTGCTGCCAGCATTATCTTGAGCATGTGGTTTGCTATTGTTTTATTGGGCACTTTAGTTCGAGATATTATCCATCAACTGAATGATGAGCGTTTAAGAGATCCACTCACACATTTATTTAATCGACGTGGTTTTAATGAAGCAGCCAAAGTAAAGCTGCATTGTTTATCTCAACAGTCTTATTTTTACTGATGTGTGATATTGACCATTTTAAAAAAATTAACGACCGCTATGGACATTTGATTGGCGATCAAATTTTACAGCAGGTGAGTCAAATTATTGGGCAAAACGTGTGTGGTCATGACCTTGTTGGACGTTTCGGTGGAGAGGAATTTATTATTTTATTGCAAGTGGATGATCTAGAGTTGGCTTATAGTATTGCCAATCGTATTCGTTTACGCATTTCGGATACTCAATTATCCTCAGAAAATATAACTGTGACAGCGAGTTTTGGACTCGCTGCAGTGCATCAACACAATTTAAAATATGCTATAAATGCTGCCGATCAATTGTTATATGATGCGAAAAATTCAGGACGAAACCAAATTTGTTTTGAGCCATCACTGACTGTATTAGATGCGCAACATTAAATGTCTATAGTACCAAAAACGCATAAATTCCAAGTAAAACAGTTTAGAAAGCAGAAACTTCCTGTCATACTAGGCAGCTACAAAGTGGATAGTTTAAGTTTGAGGTAATACACGTGATTTCAGTTGGTATTGTCGGCGGTACAGGTTATACAGGCGTTGAATTGTTGCGTCTTTTACTACGACACCCAAATGTGCAAGTAAGCGTATTAACATCGCGTACAGAAGATGGTCGCCGTGTAGATGATATGTTCCCAAGCCTACGTGGACATACCGAACTCAAATATTCAGATTTGAATATTGATGAACTGAAGAAATGTGATGTGGTGTTCTTTGCAACCCCGCATGGCGTTGCCATGAAGCATGCAGAAGAATTGCTTGCTGCAAACACCAAAGTGATTGATCTTGCTGCAGACTTCCGTCTACAAGATTTAGAACAGTTCGAAAAATGGTATGGCATGCAACATGCATGTCCTGAACTATTAAAAGATTCAGTTTATGGTTTATCTGAGTTAAACCGCGAACAGATTAAACAAGCCAATGTCATTGGTAATCCAGGTTGTTATCCAACGACAGTGCAACTGGGTTTAGCGCCATTATTTAAGCAAAACGACACATTAGTTAAACCTGAAAGTATTATTATTGATGCGAAATCTGGTGTGTCTGGTGCGGGACGTAAAGCCAGCCTTGGTATGATCTATTCTGAAAATGCGGATAATTTTAAAGCTTATGGCGTTGCAGGTCACCGTCACCATCCTGAAATTGTGGAAGCATTGGAAAATATTTCAGGCTTAAAAAATGTGTTTAATCACATTTTATTTGTGCCACATTTGGTGCCTATGATTCGCGGCATGCTCAGTACGATCTATGTGGATTTAACTGATGCGGGTGAAGCTATAGATTTACAGAGCTTATATGAGCAGTTTTATGCCAATGAAGCTTTTGTCGATGTCATGCCTGTGGGAAGTTCACCAGAGACACGCTCTGTGCGTGGTGCAAATCAATTACGCATTGCTTTGTATAAGCCGCAACCGAAAAAATTGGTGGTAATTTCTGTACAAGACAATTTAGTTAAAGGTGCAGCAGGTCAGGCTGTTCAAAACATGAACTTAATGTTTGGATTTGTCGAAACTGCGGGTCTAGATGGAATTGGTTTATTACCATAAAAAACGTTTTAAAACTTCACACACATTTAGATTTCGATTTAAATGTGTGTTTTGAATTGAATCAAAATAAGAGATGACGATGCCGAACACTGACACAAATATGACGTCACAACAGCCTGAACCTGCAAAGCCGTTTTTACAGACCAATAAGCCCTTAGCGATTGGTGCAGTAATATTGGTTGTTGCGAGCGGATTATTGGGTTATACCGTTGGACATCGTCAGGGTTTAACGGTGGTGGGTTTTGATGCAGATGCCGAGCAACTGGTCGAAGTAGTACAAAAGCAAAAGACCAGTCTGGATGCTTTAAATAAAAACTATAATGCTGCTGTTCAGGAACGTGATGTCGCTGTCACCAATTCAAACGAGCTATATTTGTCTTTGCAAAAAGCGCTAGATCAACAAGCACAGTCTGAAACGACAGCAGTCATTTACCGTGAGG
Source organism: Acinetobacter sp. WCHAc060042 (assembly GCF_003231195.1). Lineage (NCBI taxonomy): Bacteria > Pseudomonadati > Pseudomonadota > Gammaproteobacteria > Moraxellales > Moraxellaceae > Acinetobacter > Acinetobacter sp. WCHAc060042. The sequence continues at coordinate 12,154 of NZ_QKVN01000004.1, read as the reverse complement.
TTTTACGTCAACGCGGCGGTATTCCTTTGGCTGTTCAGCATATTACGATCAAACCTTTGCCTGAAAATGCATTTGAATACCAACTTGATTTGGTTCAAGTCAGTCCCTCAAAACGTGCAGCCTCTGGTACCGTTGAGCTCAGACTGATTCGTGGTACAGAAGTTTTGGTTGTTCCTTTGGAAGACAAAAATTTTAACTTTGAAAACTATGAGCGTTTAACAGGGCGTTGGACGATGCCTAAAGGCTTTACGCCACAGTTTATCGAAGTCCGTTTAACAGGCAGCACGCCAGTGACACGACGCTTTAGTTGGTCACGTGGTGAGGCCGTAGAAAGTCAATCTGCATTTGTCTCTGAAATTCCTCAGGCAGAGGCGAATGCACAATAATTGTGAATTGTAAGTTTATGGGTATTTCTAAGCGTTCAACGTGTTTAAACGAAATTAAGCAGTCTTTTCATGAGTCTGGCTATGTCGATTGGCATATCAGCCCGCGCTTGAGCAATGATGAACCGCATGAAGACGAAAATAGTGATGTCGCTGTCCAAACAGCGCCACCTGAATTGAAACGTCCGCCACTTTATGCTGTCGTTTTAATGAACGATGACTATACCCCAATGGACTTTGTTATTGAAATTTTACAACAATACTTTGCTTTGAATCTTGACCAAGCCACTCAAGTAATGCTAACTGTACATTATGAAGGAAAGGGTGTTGCAGGCGTTTACCCGAGAGACATCGCGGAAACAAAAGCAAACCAAGTCAATAATTACGCTCGGTCTCAAGGTCATCCGCTACTTTGTCAGATTGAGCCGAAAGATTAAGGGGGTTCCATGCTCAGTCGTCAATTAGAAGTATCCTTACGTTTGGCTGTTAGTATGGCTCGACAAAAGAGACATGAATTCCTAACAGTAGAACATTTGTTATTGGCTTTACTTGATAATGATTCAGCCGTGAATGCATTGAAAGCATGTGGTGCGGATATTATTTTGCTTCGTAAAGAGCTCGAAGAATATGTAGAGCAACATACCCCTAAATTGGGCGAGAACAGCGACCAAGCACCGCATCCAACTGAGAGTTTTGACCGTATTTTGCAACGTGCGATATTCCATGTGCAATCGAGTGGTGGAGACCGTACAGTTGAAGGTGCTGATATCCTTGTCGCAATGTATTCTGAGCGTGATTCTTTTGCTGTTTATTTATTAAAACGTCATCAAATTAATCGTTTAACCCTAACTCAGTATTTAGCACATGGTACTCGTAAAGACGAGGTACAAGTGGAAGAAGAAGTTGAAGATTTAGATGGTGAGTCGAGCAGTTCAAGTAATGCTGGCCCGTTAGAGCTTTACACAACCAATTTAAATGTTGAAGCGCAAAAGGGAAAAACAGATCCTTTAATTGGTCGTGAAAAAGAAATTGAGCGTGCAGCACAAATTCTATGCCGTCGTCGTAAAAATAACCCGTTATTGGTGGGTGATCCTGGTGTCGGTAAAACATCTATTGCAGAAGGTTTGGCTTGGCTTATTGTCAATGGTAAAGCACCTAAACCATTGGCAAATGCAGAAGTGTATAGTTTAGATATTGGGGCGCTGGTTGCAGGAACAAAATATCGTGGAGACTTTGAAAAGCGCTTAAAACAATTGTTGAATGCCTTAAAAAAGAAACCAGAAGCGATTTTATTTATTGATGAAATCCACATGATTATTGGTGCAGGCTCTAGTATGGGTAGCACGATGGATGCATCAAACTTAATTAAACCTGCTTTGGCCAATGGTTCATTACGCTGCATTGGTTCAACCACGTTCCAAGAATATCGCCAAGTGTTTGAAAAAGATCATGCATTGTCACGTCGTTTCCAAAAAATTGATGTGAATGAGCCATCTATTTCAGAAACGATTGATATCCTACGAGGCTTGAAAAGCAAGTTTGAAGATTTCCATCATGTTAAATATGATGACAAAGCTTTAATTTCAGCGGTTGAGTTGTCTGCAAAGTTCATTAATGACCGTTTCTTACCAGATAAAGCCATTGATGTGATTGATGAAGCAGGGGCGCAGCGTCGTCTGAAAGCTGAACAAGATGATACGCTTATTACGGTGGAAAATATTGAAGATATCGTGTCGAAAATTGCACGTATTCCACCAAAAACCGTATCTAAAGATGACAAGACTGTTCTTGAAAATCTTGAGCGCGATTTAAAACGAGTGGTCTTTGGTCAAGATGAAGCCATCGAAGCTTTAGGCTCAGCAATTAAGCTGTCACGTGCAGGTTTAAAATCACCTGATAAACCTGTAGGTAGTTTTGTTTTTGCGGGTCCAACTGGGGTAGGTAAAACAGAAGTTACCAAACAACTTGCGAAATTATTGGGCGTTGAGCTGGTTCGTTTTGATATGTCGGAGTATATGGAGCGTCATGCGGTTTCACGTTTGATCGGTGCGCCTCCCGGTTATGTGGGCTTTGATCAAGGTGGTCTGTTGACCGATGCGATTCATAAGAATCCGCACTGTGTATTATTGCTAGATGAGATTGAAAAAGCACATCCAGACGTGTTCAACTTATTGTTGCAAATTATGGATCATGGTTCATTGACTGATAACAATGGTCGTAAATCAGACTTCCGTAATGTGGTGTTGGTCTTAACTACAAATATTGGTGCGGAAAGTATTTCTCGTGTGAGTATTGGCTTCATGGATCAAGACAACAGCAATGATAACCAAGATGCGATGAAAAAAGCGTTCTCTCCAGAGTTCCGAAATCGTTTGGATAGCGTAATTCAGTTTAAAGCGCTGCCTACTACTGTGATTGAAAATGTGGTGGATAAGTTCTTAACTGAATTACAAGCGCAACTGGACGAGAAAAAAGTCATTCTTGAAGTGGATCAAAGTGCACGTGAGTGGATGGCCGAAAATGGTTATGATCGTCTAATGGGTGCTCGCCCAATGCAACGACTGATTCAAGAGCATTTGAAAAAACCACTGGCTGAAATGATTCTATTCGGTGAGCTTGCAGAACATGGTGGCAATGTTGCGGTCTCTGTGAAAAAAGAAAATGGTAAAGCGGTTGGTTTGAAACTCGAAGTTTTTGAAGACCAAACGGCTGAACCTGCTTAAAGATTTTTACATCATCTAAAAACCCGTGTTCGCACGGGTTTTTTATTGAAAGCAAACGATTTAAAGACCAATAGCGAGTAAAAATAGACTGTATGGATATTCAATTCACTAAGATTTTTAGTACATTTGTACTGTTTTTAATTACAGCAGTGATGGAAATATTAGGCTGTTATTTTCCTTATTTGATTTTAAATCAGGCGAGAAGCCATTGGTTGTGGATTCCTACAGCTTTAGCGTTAGGTGCTTTTGTGTGGCTGTTGACTTTACATCCGGCTGCGTCAGGACGTATTTATGCGGCTTATGGTGGAATCTATATCTTTACCGCATTGCTGTGGTTGCGTTATGTCGATCAGGTTCAGCTTTCCCGTTGGGATATAATGGGCGGTGCAGTAGTTTTAATTGGTGCTGCTATGATTATTTTGCAACCACAAGGATTGGTTCGCTAGAGCAGAGAACCAATCACTATAAGGCATTATTATTTGATACCACAGTCTTTCTGTTTTAGCTCTAAATCGTAGCTGTTTTTTTCGGAGTTAAGCTGTAGTTTTACAATGTAGGGATTATGGCGCTGATATTGATGCTCGAAGAAAATATTGCAGTTTTGCAGGACATTATTTGTAATCACTTTTTGAACTTCTTTTTCACCTAAATCTTGTTCAAACTGGGCGAAATCTGGGGTAATGATCATCCCTTTAAGTTCGGTACGGTCTGCATATAGATTAAATTGTTCAATGATGGTGTTATTATCAATTTCAATGGGAAGTGTTCTGGAGTCTTCTGCTGTTAATACCGTTAATATTTCATTCAACGTTTCAGGTTGTTGAATTTTAAAATTTGCATCAATAATTTGTTTGGATTGTAGGTAGTCATCGAATTCAGAAGCGTGAACCTGACAAAATATAGTACTTAGGAGTGTAGCAAGGCACAGGCCAGTCTTTTTGAAATGCATGGAAAGTGTCGCTTATAAAAATTATGTTCCAATTATAGCTTTGCACGTATAAAAAAAGCACCCTTAGGTGCTTTTCTTTGGAAAAATAAATCAGTCTTTTTTTGCATTTTCATTGATTAAAAATTCAACCAATGCTTTTTGTGCATGTAAACGGTTTTCGGCTTCATCCCAAACCACAGCATTTTTATGGTCGAGCATTTTTTCAGAAATTTCTTCGCCGCGATGTGCAGGTAAACAGTGCATAAATAAACAATCAGGATGAGCAAGATCCATCAGGCGTTCATTCACTTGATAGTCAGCAAAAGCTGCTTCACGAATTTTTTGCTCTTCTTCTTGGCCCATGCTTGCCCATACATCGGTCACGATCAGGTCTGCATTGACAGCAGCATCTTCAGCAGAGTTAACCAGTTCTACACAGTGTGCAAATTCACTTAAAAATTCTGCTTTGGGTTCATAACCTTTAGGTGCTGCAATTTTGAGCTTGAAGCCCCACATGTGCGCTGCTTCAATATATGAATTACACATATTGTTGCCATCACCAATCCACGCTACAGTTTTACCTGCGATAGGTCCATGGTGTTCAACAAAAGTTTGAACATCTGCAAGCAGTTGGCAAGGGTGGTGATCATCGGTCAAAGCATTAATCACAGGAACTTTTGAATAAGACGCAAAACGTTCAACAATGTCATGTCCGAAAGTACGGATCATCACAATATCCAACATGCTTGAGATCACACGTGCTGAATCTTCAATCGGTTCACCACGACCCAGTTGCGTATCTCGTGGAGAAAGAAAAATTGCGCTACCACCGAACTGGCTCATGCCTGCTTCAAACGATACACGGGTACGAGTACTCGATTTTTCAAAAATCATACCCATAACTTTACCAACAAAAGGTTGGAAGACTTCGCTATTGTGCTGTTTACGTTTCAGTTCAATACCGCGTTGCACAACTTGGTTAAGTTCTAAAGTAGATAAATCGCGTAAGGTAAGAAAGTGACGTAGAGCCATTGTTACTCCACAATAATTGCTGAAAACTGAAATAAAAACAGAACAACAATTAGTTGTTGGTTGGTTAAAAGAAAACGAGAGTTGATTAATATACTATAAGCAAAGGAAATTGCAAAAGAACTAGAGTTTTTGATGACCTGCTAAAAAGCGGTCTACACAATATTCAATATGATTGTTGAGTTCTTCGCGATCAAGAACAAGATCGACCCCCAAAATAATTCGCCACTCATAGTCGCGCAAAATACCGAAATACAGCATGGCTGAATTGTTGGGTTGGGGGCAATTGAGTTGTCCCTTTTCATGTGCTTGAGATAAGGCTTGAGCAATAGTTTTTTGAATCATTTGTGCACCATTTTCATGGATGTATTGTGCAAGCGCAGGATCTTTCTGTGTTTGATTGAGTATTAAACGAATAAAGGCAATGTTTTTAGGTTGAATGATGTGTTTGAGGAAGTTGGTTAAAATACGAATAAGATAAGTGCGTAATTCCTCAGTCTCACAGATACAAGTCAGGGTAATATCGCGATAAAATTGATCACGCCGATAATCACAAATTGCTTTAAACAAGCCTTTTTTGTTCCCAAAATATTTATAGATTGAGGCTTTTGATCCGCCTGCATGATTCACAATATCATCCAGTGATACAGCTTCATAACCGTGTTCTAGAAAAAGATTAGTCGCACTCTCTAAAAGCGCTAAGCAACGTTCATGACCACGTTTAGTTTGTGGTGTATCCCGCGTTAGTGGTTCAAGTTGAACAGAAGTGTGCATAATAACTAAAAACAGCCTAATAAAATGTGTATCTCTAGTTGCTATCATAGCAAAAATATGCACACATTGTCTTTTTGAGGTGTACCTGTTTAGCACTAAAGGTCTGCTTATGGAAGAAAATTACACAATAAAAACGTGAACCATGGGACTAAAGTTTTAGAGTGATCATTCTAAAATGTCATAGCCAATTGGAACATTATGGCTATACTCAAAACTCGAAAATTAAAGTAAATGCCGTGGAAAGGACTATGACAAAACAAACGTCTGCAGGCTTAAGATTTAGACAAGCACTGGAAGTGGAAAAACCATTACAAATTATCGGTACAGTCAATGCTTATGCAGCAATGATGGCGAAACAGGTGGGTTACAAGGCCATCTATCTTTCGGGTGCTGGTGTTGCGAACTACTCTTACGGTCTTCCTGATTTGGGAATGACCAGCTTAGACAATGTCTTGGAAGATGTACGTCGTATTACCGAACGTGTAGATACACCACTACTGGTCGATATTGACACAGGTTGGGGTGGGGCATTTAACATTGCACGTACCGTGAAACAAATGATTGCTGCTGGAGCTGCTGCTGTCCATATCGAAGACCAAGTGGCACAAAAACGCTGTGGTCACCGCCCAAATAAAGAGATCGTGACCCAACAAGAAATGGTCGATCGTGTCAAAGCTGCTGTTGATGCCAAAACGGATTCAAACTTTGTGGTGATGGCACGGACTGATGCCCTACAAAAGGAAGGCCTACAAGCAGTGATTGACCGTGCATGTGCTTGTGTGGAAGCAGGTGCTGATGCGATCTTTGCCGAAGCAATGACAGATATCACGATGTACAAGACCGTCTGTGATGCAGTCGGTGTCCCTGTACTGGCGAACATTACCGAATTTGGCGATACTCCATACTACACCAAAGAACAACTTGCAGAACAAGGCATCTCGATGGTGCTGTATCCGCTGTCACCGACCCGCGCTATGCAAAAGGCAGCACTGGAAGTGATGCATGCTATTCGCAATGACGGTACTCAGGTCAATGTACTGGATAAAATGCAACAACGAAAAGAACTCTATGAATTTCTCGATTATCACACCTTTGAAAACACATTAGATAAGCTGTTTAAACAGGAGAATTAAAAATGGCAGAAGGAAAAGTCCTTACAGGCGCAGGATTGCGTGGACAAGTTGCGGGAAAAACGGCACTTTCAACTGTAGGTAAAAGTGGCGCAGGCTTAACCTACCGTGGTTACGATGTGCAAGATTTGGCAGAAAATTGTCAATTTGAAGAAGTCGCTTATTTGATCTTCTTTGGTGAACTACCAACAGCAGAACAACTTATAGCCTACAAAGCGAAACTTAAATCACTACGCCAATTACCGCAAGCGTTGAAAGAAGTGCTTGAGCGTATTCCTGCAGACTCACACCCAATGGATGTGATGCGCACAGGCGTGTCCATGCTGGGTAATCTAGAAACGGAACACTCTTTTGCCGAACAACAAGATGTTGCTGACCGTATTCTTGCAACACTGCCTGCGATTATTTGCTACTGGTATCGTTTTAGTCATGATGGCGTGCGTATTGAAGAAAATACTGATGATGATTCAATTGGCGCTCAATTCCTGCATTTACTGCATGGTGAAAAGCCAAACGAATTGCATGAGCAGGTAATGAATGTATCTTTGATCCTTTATGCAGAGCATGAGTTCAACGCCTCTACATTTACTGCACGTGTGTGTGCTTCAACTTTATCCGATATGCATTCATGCATTACAGGTGCAATTGGTTCACTACGTGGTCCATTACACGGTGGTGCCAATGAAGCTGCGATGGAAATGATTGAAAACTGGACATCAGCTGATGAAGCTGAGCGTGAAATGTTGGGTAAACTGGAGCGTAAAGAAAAGATCATGGGCTTTGGTCATGCAATCTACAAAGACAATGATCCGCGCAATGGCATCATTAAGATTTGGTCAGAGCGCTTAGCCAAAGACGTAGGCGATACAGTGCTTTATCCAGTATCGGTACGCTGTGAAGAGGTGATGTGGCGTGAGAAGAAATTGTTCTGTAATGCAGACTTTTTCCATGCATCAGCATATCACTTTATGGGTATTGCAACCAAATTATTTACCCCAATCTTCGTGATGAGTCGTGTAACAGGCTGGGCAGCACATGTGATGGAACAACGTGCGGATAACCGTATTATTCGTCCGAGTGCAGACTATACTGGGCCTGAGCTACGTAAAGTTGTGCCAATTGAAGAGCGTACAGCTGCATAAGTGTGTCAACAAAAAAGCCTCTTCGGAGGCTTTTTTTATATCAATATCTGTTTCAAAAAAGTGCTTAGATGTCTGGACTGTTGTGATTATTTTTTAATTTCATATAAATGTTTAATTTTCATGAAATATTTTATAAATAGAAAAATATAGTTGCTATAATTGCGACCGTTTTCATTCTTATTTTTCTCAATTGTAATTGATTTTATGAAGCTTAAATTTTTGTGTACATCTGCACTATGTTTCGGGTTGTCTAACTCTGTCTTTGCTATGCCTTTTGATCCACTGATTGGGACGTGGAAGGTTATTGATGACCGAACAGGTTCTTATATTTCAGATATTGTGATTCGTAAGAATTCAAAAACAGCACAATATAGCGCAGTAGTGACGAAATATTATCCTTTGGCTGGCGCACCGATCAGTGATGTTTGTACAAAATGTCAGGGTGGGCTCAAGGATAAACCAATCTTTGGTATGCAAATTTTAAGCGGTTTAGTAGCTGATAAAACAGGCCAGACGTTTGCAAAAGGCGTATGGATAAATCCTCAAGATGGTCGTACATATAATATCAATACGGCACAAATCAACGCAGGTAAAGACCAACTGAAAGTACAAGCTTCAGCAAAAGATGCGAAGGGTGTGAGCAACATGACTTGGAAAAAGTTGTAAAAATCTCAAGATAAGGTAAAGATCGCCATCACACTTGAATGTGGTGGCTTTTTTGTAGGAAATCGCCGACGTATGTGCTTTATAGGAAAGCTGACTACGCGTATTTGGAAGGGTGACCTTGAAAGTATATTTTTAAGAAGTCGAACTGACCACAATATTGTTTAAGTGAATATTTATTAAAATGAATTACTCATTGAAAATGATAACTATTATTATATGTTAATATTCGTTATCACATGATTTTGTACATGAAAAATGACTCATTTTTATAGAAAGACTTTCAATATTGTATTGGCTTCGTTATCCCTGTTGGGGTTCAGTTCAGGTTTATATGCAAAGCCAGAAATGAAACCTCTAGCTGCGAATATCGCAGAAGTGGGCTCTGAGTATTATAATTTTAAAATTAAAGAGTTTGCATCTAAAGACCCACAAAAAACATATAGAGTGTGGTTAGGTATTCCTAAAACAGCACAAAATGAACAAAAAGCTTATCCATCTGTTTTTATGTTGGATGGGAATTCTGCGATGTCTCATTTGAATGAGGATGTGCTGAAATCTTTACTGGAAAATGATGCGCCTATATTGGTTGCTATAGGTTATAAAACCAATTTGCCATTTGCCACAGCATTTCGCTCGCTGGACTATACGCCAGCGGATTTAGCGACTGGAAAACCTGCGCATGATCCTAGAAATCCAGAGCGAATGAGCGGGGGGAGTGCTGATTTTAGAAATGTGATTTTGAGCGATATTGCGCCTTGGGTTGAGCAAAATGTAAAGCTTGATGCACAAAAAAGAGCACTGTGGGGACATTCATACGGTGGTTTATTTGTCCTTGATAGTTTGATTGATGGGCGTTACTTCAGTCATTTCTTTGCCGCAAGCCCGTCTCTATCTTGGGCTGATCAGCGTATAATGAAAAAAACTAAGAACGCAAAAATAGCCCAAGATTCGAAAAAGCATCTATTACTGATGGAAGGTGATCTTTTAGCAAATGTAGGCAGCCAGCAGAGTCCTAATTTTGATGCAAGTGGTATCAACAACAATAGAGAGGTGCTTGCTATAACTAAGCAACATGGAGTGGATGCTAAATTTTTAATCTATCCAAATTTAAAGCATGGTGAGGTGTTTAAAGCGTCTTTATTAGACGTGCTTTCAAATCAATGGTATTGATGGCATTTAAACCATCCGAACATGAAAAAGCCTGATCGTATATGATCAGGCTTTTTATTTTAAACAACGTTAAACAGGATTTTGTTCCAGTAGCACTTGGCCATATTGGGCGCGGAGTTCACGTTTTAGCATTTTACCCGTGCCACTCAGTGGAATACTGTCGACAAAAATCACACGGTCGGGAATCTGCCATTTCGCAATTTTGTCGGTATAGTACTCCAAAAGGTCTTGTTCAGTGATTGTACTTTCAGGTCGTTTCACCGCAATCACAATTGGACGCTCATCCCATTTTGGATGTTCTGCAGCAATGACAGCCGCCATAAGAATGTCTGGATGACCCATTGCAAGGTTTTCAAGCTCAACCGATGAAATCCACTCACCACCAGACTTAATCAAATCTTTAGAACGGTCACTGATGTATAAGAAGCCGTCTTCATCTAAGGTTGCGATGTCGCCTGTATCAAACCAGCCATCGGTTGTGAGTGCGGATTTAGCTTTACCAAAGTAACTGTCAATAATCCAGTGACCCTTAATTTGTAGATTGCCAATCTGCTCGCCATCACGTGCAATTTCGTTGTTGACTTTTTCCTCATCAGTAAGACGTAAATCCACGCCAAAAGGCGGACGACCTTGAGATAAGCGCAATTGGAAACGTTCTTGTTCAGAGAGCTGTTGATGTTTGGCTTTAAGCTGGTTGGCAGAGCCGAGTGGACTGGTTTCGGTCATGCCCCATGCATGGATGGTTTCACAGTTATATTCGGTTTTAAATGCCGCTAACATGGAGGGTGGGCAGGCTGAACCACCCACAACGTTGCGGTTCATACTTGTCAATTGACTACCTAATTGTTTTGCTGCTGCCAGTAAACCTTGCCAAATGGTTGGAACACCCAAAGCCACAGTAACTTTATACGAGTCAATCATATTCACTAGACTCGGCCCATCTAAACCAGGTCCAGGCAATACAACTGTACAACCTACCATAGCAGCGGCATAAGGTGTACCCCAAGCATTGACATGGAACATTGGCACTACAGGCAACATGATGTCATTTGCAGACAGATTAAGTGAGTCGGGTAGGCTGATGGCAAAACTATGCAAAATGGTGGAGCGGTGGCTATATAGCACACCTTTTGGATTTCCTGTTGTACCTGATGTATAGCATAAAGAGCTTGCGGTTTGCTCATCAAAGCTTGGCCATGTGAACTGTTCAGACTCTTTGCTGACCAAGTCATCATAAAATTTCACATCGGCGATTTTTTCTGTAATAGCCTCATCTGAGGCATCTAGGCAAATAAAGTGTTCAACATGTGGTAAATGTGCTTTTACCGCTGCAATGAGTGGCGCAAAGGTTTTATCAAATAACACCACACGATCTTGCGCATCATTGATAATAAAAATCAGTTGTTCTGGAAACAAGCGTGGGTTGATGGTATGGCAAATGTAACCACTACCAGAGATGGCATACCAAGATTCTAGGTGACGATGATTGTTCCATGCGATGGTCGCCACACGGTCGCTTTGCGAAAGCCCTAAACCTTTAAGCACATTGGCAAATCGTTTAGAGTTGGCTGCGACTTTGGCCCAGTTGGTTTCAGTAATACTGCCGTCTGTATTTTTAGAAATAATGGCTGTGTCGGCATGATAGCGTTCTGCGTGATCAATCAGATTGCTAATCAATAGCGGTTGAAACATCATACGTCCAAGCATGTATAAATATCCTTATCGTTGCTTTTTTATGAAATTATTTATTGGTTTCTCAAAACATCTGCTTTGAGCATTCATTGTATTTTTATCCTAGCTTGATCCAAATTTAAATCAAGTTTTGTTTCATCTTCTGCCGCATTTTTAAAAGTGATGTGAAGCAGAACTACAAGTAAATGAAACGCATCATTTAAAAAAGTAAATGACCATTGATCACTTTATGCTGTTATTCGACAAAAGGCACTTGAAATTTATAAAAAGTATGTTTAAAAATGTGTATAGCTCATGAAACATGAGTTGTGGGTATTTCAGGACGATATACTCGTTTTAAGAAGCTAATTTTTAAAAAATCACTTACAGGAGTTAAAAATGCTTCAGTTGTTTAAAAAATTATTTTGCATCCACGTTTATGAATATGAACAAATGACTGAAATCGGGGAGCATATGGAATGCCGGAAGTGTGGGGATTCTAAAACCGACTAAATTAAGTAAAAAAGTGAGCGCAGGC
>NZ_QKVN01000039.1:0-32264 GCF_003231195.1 Acinetobacter sp. WCHAc060042 | reverse complement strand
CTTTATCTGTTTTGCTGACATCACTTTAAAATCGTGCCAGTGATATAGCAAGATGGCAGATAGATGGAAGAGAATATATGGAAATCCGTAGAGATAATGGTAAAAATTCACTAAATGAAATTCAGCGAGTCCAAGATGAATTAGGTTATTTTTTTCCGAAAATTATATTGATCTTATAAAGAATCATGATGCTGTAAGATTAGAGGAAAATATATTTAATTTCACCGATATTTACAATAGCATTGATGAAAGAGACTTAAATTTTTTAAGTTTTAAATCTGATCATTTAGATGGTGATATTTTAAGTAATCAGGATAATGTAAATGATCTTGAAAATTATGGTATAAAAAATCTAGTTGTTTTTGGAATATGCGCAAATGGAGACTATATTTGTTTTGATTATCGAGAGGATTCTAAAACTTCAAACCCTAAAGTAGTATTAGTTTATCATGATGATTTTGTGGATTTTGAAGATGGAACGAGTTCTATGGTTGTGAATAATGTAGCCAATAATTTCGATGATTTTTTAAATTTGTTGCATGAGTAGTAGACGTTAATAAAAAGGGCTGTTATTTGTTTAACAGCTCTCATTTTTGATTCGATGAAAGAGGAAGAATATAAAAATTAATTTAAAGGGAATAAATGCTTAAACTTATAGTAAATAATCCTAATTCATTAAGATCAGGCAAAGTTTTCGTAGAGTTTACTATAGATAGTGAAAAGCTAGATCCTGTAATGTTTTAGAATAAAGCTGGTGGTGGAAAAGAGTGCCTAATCAAGTTGAACTATTAAACAAAATTGTACATGAAGTGCATAAGTATCGACTTTTTGATTATAATTCATGGAAATTAGAATACAAATTTAATCTTGATGATGGATGGTAAATAATATGGTTTTTAAAATAGATAAAAATAATAGTGAAGATTTAAATTTTGTACTTGGATGTTTATATTCTCAAACTATAGATTTGTCTGATTTTAGAATTTGGATTGAGCAAGTGATTGAAAATACCCCTGTAGAGGTTATTCCATCATATATATTTGATTTGGTTGGTTTTGATGGTTATTTATATGAGGTTTCCAAAATAATAGGATTTGTTCCAGATGAATACTTATCAAATGATGAGAAAAATGCACTATATGGTATTTCATTTTTAAGAGGTGTGCATGTTTATGATTCACCCATAAGTAAAGATGAATCTTTAAAACTGTTAGAGTTAAATTCATCTATTCTAGAAAATTTTAAAAGGCTTTTTCCTTTTATTAATTTATAAAAAATCGTATAGATAATGGTAAAAGTCAATAAATGAAATTCAGCAGGTTCAAGATGAGTTGGGTTATTTTTTTTCGAAAAATTATATTGATCTTATAAACGAATCATAAGGAACGTATAAGGCTCAAAGAACAGAATACATAGTTTTACAAATTTGTAGTCTTGGAGGAAATACAAGATTTTTTAATTTACTTTTGGATTGCTGTCTAGCCTTGAAATAGGTTGAAACCAATTTCAAAAAAACACTCGATGCATTTCATCAGGTGTTTTTATTTTAGCGAAAAATGCGGTCTACAATCAATGGTAAACAAGAAACAAGGTTTTTTGAGAACAAGGTTGGTGGAGGAGGACAATGATGGAAGCTCAAGTTAATATATTAAATGAATTAGCAAAAATATTGCATTATTCAAGTGGTAGCCTCTATGATTCTGCTCATTTGGAGTATAAATTTAATCCTGATGAAGGTTGGCGTTCTATCAGTATGTGGTATGAGAATGAGGGAAAAACATTACCACCAAAGCAAGATGATGCGGACCAAAAAAATATTGATCAAATGTGCAAACAACTTCATGATGAAATGCAATCACATACAGGCGGTGATTGGAGAAAGTTTATATTAACTATAGATGAGCAAGGAAAAGCGAAAACAGAGTTTATATATGAAATACAGTCATGTATGGATGAATTTAAAGATTAATGTTAAAAGCCTCTAAAATTTTGAACTGAACCCCAAATCTTGGACAGTTTAGTTAACAACAAGATTGAGTTCTGAATTGAACAGGACTCAATCCTTTTAATTTCAATTGCCACCTACAGTAAATTATAATGCAATTAATCATATCGGTGAGGGTGCTTTGAGCGGTGGAAAATAAATGAACAAACTTAATATTTTGTATGATTTCGGCGCTATAGATGATAGTGTGATAGTTGAATTCGAAAAAAAAATTGGTATAAGATTCCCTTTGGTATATAAAAAATTAATGAAACTAAATAATGGGCTTCAATTTTTAGAAAATTCTTTTGAATTCAATGACTCTGATGGTAAGAAGTATGGATCTAGTTTCTCGTTTTGTGCATTTGGCGAGGTTTTAGGAAGTGATGCAATCGAAGATTATCAAGATTACGATATTTATGGCTATGAAAATATAGTAACTTTTGGATTAAATGGTGGGGGCGATTATATAGCCTTTGACTATCGTCAGAATCCAACCACTGATAACCCATCAGTAGTTATTATGTATCATGATGAATATATCAAAGATGAAAATGGCAATGCTAAAATGCGTGTTATACAAATAGCAGATAATTTCGATGATTTCTTAAATTTGTTGCATGAGTAGTAGGTGTTAATAAAAGGGCTGTTATTTGTTTAACAGCTCTCATTTTTGATTCGATGGAAGGGGAAGAGTATAAAATTTTAATAAGTTGTTGAATTAAATAAATAATAAAATTTATTTATCCAATCCATCATTGAATTACTTTAATTGATTGGTCGATATATTAACCTGTAGAGGTGAAAATATAAAGTTAATCACTATCCCAACTATCTACATGATCAGCCCACCATTGCATCATTGTTTTACGGTCATTTAGCCATTGAGCATGATTGTATGATGTGCGTGTTTTATTATCAGAAACGTGGGCAAGCTGTATTTCAACCCAATCCTTATTAAAACCATGCTCATTAGCCACAGTAGATGCTGTAGCTCTTAGATCATGCATGGTGAATTCTAACTTCATGTTACGCAGGGCAGTATTCCATGTAGTTTTACCTATCATTTCTCCGTCTTCTCCCGCAAATATATATTCACTATCAGGATAAAGCACAAATTGCTCTTTTATGATTTCAATGGCTTGATCAGACAATGGTACAACATGCATTCTGTTCTTTTTCATATTGCGCTTGCCAGCCAAAATATCAGCCCTTGATACTGCTGGAATCGTCCATGTCTTATCTTCAAAATCAACATTTGTTGATTACTTTTAAGAGAATGGCTATCTCGAATAAAACGATATTATTCACATTTATTCAGACATGATTTGTGATGGACTGATATTTCTTGAAATATTTGGAATTAAATAAAATATACATTTATAGATTAATTGCTGTTTTATTGATCTAAATCCGATGTATTTGATCTTCAGCATTGCTAGAATCTGCGCGAATTTTAGCAATGTGGTGTTTTTTTGTGTTCGAGAAGCTTGCAGAACAAAGTTTAACCTTAATGGGGTGGCAGATTGATAATCACTGGGATTTGAATATCAATCAATGTGTCATGATTGCAGCGCCACATACCAGTAATTGGGATGCACTCTATGCGCGTTTGGCACTAAAAGCCTTAGGGGTGAATGTCCGTATCACGATAAAAGACAGTTATATGAAGTTGCCTTTTGGCCCCTTTGTCCGTGCTATGGGGGGAATTGGTATTGACCGTCGTCCAAAACATGAAGGTGAACCACGTCCAAGCATGGTGCAATTGATGAGTGATCTTTTTAAAGAACATCCTAAATTAGTCATGTTAGTCACTCCAGAAGGAACACGTGCTAAGCAGGAGCAATGGAAAACAGGTTTTTACCATGTTGCGATAAGTGCAGGTGTGCCGATTGCATTGGCTTATATGGATTATGCAAAGAAAAAAACGGGAATCGGTAAAATTGTTTACCCTACGGGTGACTATGAGAAAGATATGGCAGAGATTATGGCATTTTACGCTGAAATTTCAGCGAAATTTCCGCAGAAGTTTAGTGTAGATACGCGTTATCATTCAGATTCTATGAAACAAGAAATTGAAGCATAATCAGTGATAAATCAAAAAAGACAGCACGCATGCTGTCTTTTTATTTGTCCAAAATTTTAAGGTGTGTCTTGAGCCGTGGTCGGTAAAACGCCGCCTAAAGATTGACAGGCTGTAGTGTAGTTTTGTAGCTGGGTTTCTATAACTTCAGGTAGTGGCAGGTCAAAGATTTTATCGCCATGTTGATAGCTTTCTACATAAGATTGGGCTTTTTGTTTGCTGCTAGCAAGTATTTGTTCATGAAAACTGGTCATGGAGCTGTGATCAGCTTGGTCACGTTCAATATTTTGACAATCGAAATATTGTAATAGTTTTTCAGCTTGTTTAATTTCTTTAGATGAGCTGATGGAGCAGGCACTGACAAAGCAAAGACTAAAAAGTGCAAAATACGGTTTCATATATGCTGAATAGATGGTTTTTGAGAGTGGCATTATTGTATAAATTTTTGTGAATAGTGAGAAAGCTTAAACATCGTAAGTTGCTTAAAGAAGTGGCAATTTTGACAGAAAGCACACAATTAAATATCTAGATCGTTTGTCATAAAATGTTAAAAATCCGCTACTGATTTAAAAGGTAGCTGATACATAAAAAGCAGCCTGAGCTAAATAAGAGTCCCAGTACGATTCGTTTAAATTGGCGTTCAGAAATTTTATAAAATAAGCGTGCACCTAGCATGGCTGGTAGACTGACACTTAAAATCAAGATACCCATATAGGGTAAATGCTGTAGGCTTAAATTTCCACGAAGTAGGTAGCTAAATAGTGTGAATACTTGGATCGCAAAATTAAAATGTCTCAAAATAAAACGTTGCTGCTCTTTAGGTAGATTTTTTAACATGACCCAAGCAGAAGGAAGTGAGCCACAAAACCCGCCTAAACCGCCGAGTATGCCACCAATAAAACCAATACAGCTGTCGGCATATTTTCCTGAAGATTGAATAGAACGAATTTGTGGATTCAAGAGCATCAATGGACACCAAAGCACTAAAAATATACCAAGCATTAGCTTAAACATATCCGCTTGAATAATATCTAAAAGATAGGTTCCCAGTGGAACACCTAAAATGCCAGCCAAAACGTAGGGTGCAATAAGGTTTTTATTGATCTGAAAAGATGATTCTGATTTTAAGGAGATAAGATGGCTCCATACAGAAGCAAAAACCACTAATGGTGCTGCTAGCTGTGGTGCTAAAACCCATACCCAAAATGACATGGCAATTAAGGCAAAGGCAAAACCCGTTAAGCCCTGAACAAAACCAGCAACCATTGCACCTAAAATAAAGACCAGCCAAGTCATCGCATATATGCCGAAAATTTTGTAGGGTAAGTGATATTTCGTTCAGCTGAACGCGACATAGATTTTACTAAAATTTTGAAATATCGAAACATGAAATGTCTTTGCTTTAGTAGCTTATGCTGTCTTTTGAAATAAGCCCGCACGTACAGTGCCAGCCTTGGTGCTCTTTACTTGAACCCAAGAACTTGGAAGTCTTAGCAGATTTAACTCACGATCCGCTTCTACATAAATATAGCCATTCTTTTGAATCAGCGGGTCAGCCAAGAGAGCCAATTGTTCCCATAACTCTAGGCTATACGGCGGGTCTAAAAAGACCAAATCAAACTGTTCTTTTAAGTTGGGCAAGCTTTGCTGTGCTGTTGAGACTTTTAATTGTGCACGAGACTTAGGTACTTTCAAGAGCTCTAAGTTTTGTGTTAAAAACTGTGCTTGACTGCGGTCAGGTTCAATCATCACTACTTTTGAAGCACCACGTGATAGAGCTTCGAATGCCAATGCACCCGAACCAGCACAAATATCCAAAACATTGGTATTTTGAACATCCCACATAAGCCAATTAAACAAAGTTTCACGGACTCGATCAGGCGTGGGGCGCAAACCTTCAATATTGGCGAAAGGGAGTTGGCGACGTTTCCATTCCCCCCCGATGATACGAAGTTGATTTTTCATAATTAGTCTGGCTCTTCAGTAGCAGGGGGTGGAGTAGCTGAATGGTTAGTGTTCGGAGCTACTGTTGTACTTTGTACGGAGGTTGCTGAACGACCTTGTGGGCCTACTGCTGTATTTGCTGCGGGTGGCGTGCTGTCACTCGGCAACTCACCCGGTTTAATCCCCGCTGTCATGAGTCCACCACTGATTTGATGGTTTTGCGGACGAATTGGATTTTTATGGCGAGTTTGCAACCAATAATCTAGCACAGGGCGAGCTAGCTGAGCTGCTGATCCGCCGTGACGTCCATTTTCCCAGACGACCGCAATTGCAATCTCTGGATTTTCCGCAGGCGCAAAGCCAACAAATAAACCATGGTCGAGCTGACGTTCTGTTAAAAGTGCTTCGTTATAGCGTTTACCTTGAGCAATACTTTTAACCTGTGCGGTACCTGTTTTCCCTGCAATTTTATACATTGGTGTACGAATACCACGTCCTGTACCTGTTTCCACGACATCGACCATAGCATCACGCATTTTTACCCAGTCTTCGTCTGTACCATTGAACTGAATTCGGCCATCAGGTGCATTTAGGTCTTTATGTGGTTTTGCACCTTTACTGGTTTGTAAAACATGTGGAATTACATGTGAACCATGATTCGCAGTAATGGCAGTTGCCATGGCTAATTGTAGGGGGGTTGCGGTAAAAGCACCTTGTCCAATACTGACAGAAATAGTTTCACCTTTAAGCCACTTGGCATCGCGAGTACGCATTTTCCATTCAGGGTTTGGATAAAGACCTGTGCTTTCACTTGGTAAATCAACACCTGTTTTTTCACCAAAACCAAACTGACGCATCCATGTGTTCATTTTTTCAATGCCCATGCGGAAAGACAGAATGTAATAAAAGGTATCGCAAGAAACAACTTGAGCTTTATGCAAATTGACTACGCCATGTCCTGACTTTTTCCAGTCACGGAATTTATGCGAATCTCCCGGCAGGGTGAAATAGCCGTGATCGGAAATAGCAGTACCCCAATCAATCAAGCCATAATGAATACCACCTAAACCAAACATCGGTTTAATGGTTGAACCAGGTGGGTAAGCCCCTTGTACAGCACGGTTATAAAGGGGTTGATCAAGGTTGTCTCGCAGACCACTATAGTCGGTATGGCTAATGCCTGTCACAAACAGGTTTGGGTTAAAACTAGGACTTGATACGAGGGCGAGGATTTCACCTGTACGTGGGTCCATGGCCACAATTGCACCGCGACGACCTGCGAGTTGTTCTGTCGCAACGACCTGTAAGCCATAATCGAGTGACAGGTATAAATCGTTGCCACGAATTGGCTCTTTTCGACCTAAATGTCGTAATACATTGCCGTGAGCATCCGCTTCGACAGACTCGTTTCCAGGAACGCCATGTAGCAAATCTTCATAGGATTTTTCTACCCCAATTTTACCAATCAGGTTAGTGCCCGCATATAAGTCTTTATTGATACTTTTTAATTCTTTATCGTTAATACGTCCCACATAACCAATCACATGAGCAAATAGCTCGCCATGTGGATAGTAACGTGTCATTTGAGTTTCGATGTTTACCCCTGGAAATTGATATTTGACTTCACTAAAACGTGCAATATCATTTTCATTCAAATTGAGTTTAATCGAAACACGCTCAGTTTTACGTGATGCTTTAATACGACTTTGAAAACGGTCAATATCTTCTTGGCTAAGTTCTAAAATGGGCGTTAGACGTTCAATTGTCTTATCAATATCTGGAACATCTGCACGACTCATAGTGGCTGTGAAAACAGGATAGTTGTCGGCTAAGAGCACACCATTACGGTCATAAATATAGCCGCGGGCAGGGGCTAAAGGCTGTAGCCGAATACGGTTTTGGTCAGATGCAGTGGAAAATTCATCGTACTGTACCAGCTGTAAATACGCATAGCGGGAGACTAAAATCAGTAAGAAAAAGATCACAATACCCATGGAAATAAAGGTACGATTTCGAAAAATGCGCTTTTCTTGTTGAACGTTTTTTAAAGGAAAGTGCTGTTTCATACCAAATCGACTTAGACACATGGATAAAGAGGAATATACCTGCGCGCTATTCTAACGCATGTCTCCCTGTTTTGATATTTGTTATCGCCTGTTCTGCTTTTCATTTTGACTAAACTTTGACTTTACAGACATTAAAAATGTAAATTCCTGTATATAAGTGTTTTCTAATTTCTGATACAGTCAAAATCCGATAAAAAGGGACCAATTACTAAAATAACATTACGGATAATGGTGACAATAATGACAAGAATTTATCCAGTGTTGGCACTTGTTGCCTGTGCAAACGTAGCCTACGCTCAAGATAATTCGTTTTTGCCAGAAGCAAAAATTCCTACAGATAGTGCTCAAACATGGAATGTGGGAGCAGGTGTAACGCAGAAACTACTGCACACTAACGTAGAATGGGTAAATCCTTATGGGATTGCTTATGCAAAAGCTGGGGTATTTATGAATGATGACTACCCAGTGGGTGGTCAGGTTGGTTTTAGATTTCCAGTTCATTTTACTGGCAAAGATAAAAATGGCTATTATTTAGGTGTCTATGCAGGACATATAGATAGTAAAAAAGTTGATGGGGAGTATGAGGCTCGCCTTGGTGGTGGTGTAGATCTTGCTTATGTGTTACTTAGTCCTGAGCGAATCAGTACATTCAGTGTAGGGATTGGTGCAGGGGAAAAACTCGAAACTAAATCGGGGGATGTGATTGTAGAAACCGAACCGAGACTACAATTTTCCTATACTTTAAGCTTTGGTTTATAGACACAATATCTTTTTTAAAACGCTATATAATTCAGTTAATAAAATTAAATATGGAAGTTATGCATGCTTGAGTACGTCAATCAGTTGTGGCAAACCTTTTTGAATAGACCCGATTTTTGGGCTGTACTCAGTATTATCCCTGTAACTGCATTTGTAACATGGGCGCATGTTTGGATGGCCCTGAAAATGGTCTTTTATCCGATTAACTTTTGGGGCTTCCATATTGGCCCTTTGCCTGTCGGTTGGCAGGGGATTGTGCCCAGAAAGGCAGGGCGTATTTCAGGCATTATTACTGATAATACTTTATCCAAGCTCGGTTCTTTGCGTGAATTTTTAGATGCAATGGATCCTGAGGATATGGCACGAATCATTGGTGAACAAGTTGGTTTTGAACTTGAGCATCTGATTGATGAAGTCATGATTGACCGCAATGCAGTGCTTTGGGAAAATTTACCTTATTCGATTAAACGTCGAATTTATGCGCAAGCACATAAACAGCTTCCAGCTGTGCTCCGAGAATTAGTGACCGAACTGACCATGAACGTCGAGTCACTTGTGGATATGCGTGATATGGTGGTCAGCCAAATGGAAGGCGACCGCAGATTGATGGTTCGTATGTTCTTGAAAGTGGGTCAGAAAGAAATCAACTTTATTTGGCATATTAGTGCCCTCATCGGCATGTTCTTTGGTATCTTCCAAATGATTGTTTGGTTTGTAGTACCTTGGCATTGGACGGTGCCATTTTGGGCGGCAGTATGGGGCTTCTTAACCAACTGGATTGCGATTTGGATGGTGTTTAACCCAATTGAGCCACATTATGTTCGATACTTGCAACTCACTGAATTAACAAAAAATCGTAAGTTTCCATGGATTAAGCCTGTGATTCCACGCATAGGGACTTATAATGTACAAGGCGCATTTATGAAGCGCCAAGAAGAAGTGTCTGATGTGTTCGCAAGTGTAGTCACAGAAGACCTGATTACGTTAAAATCCATCATGACTGAAATGATGTATGGCAATAAAAAAGACAAGACGCGTCGTATTGTCAAACGTCATATTAATGAAATCATGGAAACACCATTGGTGAGAACATCTTTGCAACTGTCTTTGGGGCCACGTGAATACGCAAAACTGAAGACGGACTTGATTGATCGTTCAATTGAAATTACGATGGTGCCTGTATGCGACCCAGCGTTCAATGCGAGCCGTGCACAGAAAATCTATCAAATGTTTAGAGACCGTATTCGAGAGCTAACGCCGAAAGAATTTCAAAACTTATTACGTCCTGCATTTCAGGAAGACGAATGGATTTTGATTTTATTGGGTGGGGTAACGGGCTTTATTGCGGGTACAATACATTTGTTTGTGGCTTTCTTATAATTAGATGCTAAAAATATGTCGAATTTTTCGACATGTACAAAGTGTCAAATACATTGTTTAAATGAGGATGTTTTTTTATGCGCATTATCTTACTCGGACCACCTGGAGCAGGTAAAGGTACACAAGCTCAGTTGATCTGTAAGCGCTACAATGTCCCACAAATTTCAACCGGTGATATGCTCCGTGCTGCAATTCGTGAAGGAACTGAACTCGGTCTACAGGCGAAAAGCGTGATGGACAACGGTGGTCTTGTATCTGATGAACTGATCATTGGTTTAGTGAAAGAACGTATTGCACAACCTGACTGTGCAAATGGCTGTATCTTTGATGGTTTCCCCCGTACGATTCCGCAAGCTGAAGCTTTGGAAAAAGAAGGCATCAACATTGATCACGTGATTGAAATTGATGTTCCTGACGAAGAAATTGTACAACGTCTTTCGGGTCGCCGTCAGCACCCTGCATCGGGCCGTGTTTATCACATCGTTTACAACCCACCTAAAGTGGAAGGTAAAGACGACGAAACTGGTGAAGAATTGGTACAACGTCCAGATGACCAAGAAGCAACGATTCGTAAACGTTTAGGTTCATACCATACTGAAACTGAACAGT
Organism: Acinetobacter sp. WCHAc060042; assembly: GCF_003231195.1. NCBI lineage: Bacteria > Pseudomonadati > Pseudomonadota > Gammaproteobacteria > Moraxellales > Moraxellaceae > Acinetobacter > Acinetobacter sp. WCHAc060042. The sequence goes on along the minus strand of NZ_QKVN01000039.1, from coordinate 21,439 downwards.
TGGTTGGTTTCTACCAAGGTCGCGCAGCGTCTGGTGAAAATGCACCAACTTATGACAAGCTGAATGGCTTACGTCCAATTGACGAAGTACAAGCAGATTTGTTTGCAATTCTTGATCAAGACAAATAATTGCATGTTTTAAACATGGCAATGTTTTGACATTGAAAGAGCTCTAAGTCATATTAGGGCTCTTTTTCTTGATCCTTTTCAAATGGAGTCGCGTGTGGCACAAGTTGGAATCATTGTTTTAATTATTGTTGCTGTGGCGGTGTTATTAGGTTTGTTTTATATCAGCGCAAAAATGCTGCGCGATGTCAGTCAACAAGAAAAAATGTCGAATAAGCAGCCAGAACGGCAGTTGCATCCGAAGTTGCAGCAAGACTTAAAAGATAAATCCAATCAAAAATAAAAACTGAACTTTAATGTTCAGCTTCTATTATCGTTTTTGTGGCAATGCGTGCTGCACCAAATTCAAAACGATCTGGCCAGTTACATACATCTGAAACGATGCACTCATGACATTTCGGTTTGCGTGCGATACAGCAGTATCGACCATGTAAAATGAGCCAATGGTGTGAATCGACAATAAATTCTTTCGGTATGACTTTCACTAAACGGTGTTCGACTTCCAGCACATTTTTGCCAACCGCTAATCCTGTACGATTGCCTAAACGAAAAATATGCGTATCGACCGCCATGGTCGGTTGTCCAAAAGCAGTATTTAACACCACATTGGCTGTTTTTCGCCCTACACCGGGTAAAGCTTCCAAATCAGCACGGTTGTTCGGCACGATGCTATTATGTTTTTCAATCAGTATCTTACAAGCTTTAATGACATTTTCAGCCTTCGCATTATATAAGCCTATGGTTTTAATATAGGTTTTTAAACCATCTACACCCAAGGCATAAATCGTTTCAGGTGTGTTGGCAACTGGAAAGAGTTTATCTGTGGCTTTGTTGACACTCACATCCGTTGCCTGAGCAGATAAGGTCACGGCCACTAATAGCTCAAAAGGACTTGAATAATTCAATTCGGTTTTTGGGTTTGGGCGTTGTGCTCGTAAACGTTCAAAAAAGATTTGGATTTGCTTTTTGGTCATGTTTTTTACAGGTTTTCCGCTTGTGGTTAGCATGCTCTAAGCTTCCTGTAACTGATTAAGCTGTTGGGTTAAATCATCTAACAACAGACGCTTTTTGGTATCTTCACGCACGCTGAGTTGTTTTTCTAGTTTTTTGATTTGTACGCGTAATTTCGCCAGTTCAATGGTGGATTTTGCGTCGAGTTTTACCGTCATTTCTGGTTCTTTTTCAATGATCTGAATATCAGGTACTGCATCGTTCTGTGCTGAAAATTGGGCAAATAACGCTGTATCAATTTCAGCACGAACTACTGGGCCTTTGCGGTGTAGACGCTGTTTTTCTTCACGCTGTATATGTGCGTAATAGCGTTGTCTTAGATCATCTTGCTCAGCTTTACGCAAGATTTCGGTCGGTATTTCGTCTGCATCTGGAATGAGGTCAATACAGTCGACAGGACAGGGCGGAATACACAGCTCACAACCTGTGCATAGGTCAGACAAAATGCTGTGCATGAGTTTACCAGAACCAATGATCGCATCTACTGGGCAGGCACTAATACATTTGGTACAGCCAATGCATTCATCCTCGCGAATGATGGCTTTCATTCTCTGCGGACGGCCATCCGCCTGAATAGGCCAAACACTTTCTTCTGCGATGAATTTTGGCCGATTAAGCAACTGAGCCAATGCATCTGCTACAGGCTGTCCACCTGGGACGCATTTATTGGCAGCCTCACCTTCACTGATGGCTTTAGCATAAGGCAAGCAACCATCACGATGTCCACAGAGCCCGCATTGGGTTTGGGGAAGGAGGGCATCTATATTTTGGATAAGTGAAATGTGCGAGTTCATGCGTAAACCGACCCTGCAACTGTATGTGCAGAGATACTAGGACAATTTAAGTAGATGCTGAATTTTACCATGTTTTTTTTGAATAATCTTATGTTCTAAAATGGTTCATTTGTTGCATCTTTTTTGCGCATTAAATTATTTTAAATCTGTGTTTTCATTGGTATTTTTTATAACCAGTTTTAAGACATATTTAATATAAATAATTGTTATATAAATGATAAATATGTTTTTTTGAATAAATGTGTTGTGAATTGTTGGGAAAAGATATTTAATTGTTTGCGCCAAAATTTAACATTGTTTATAAAATTTGACCAATTTTGATCCATTTTTTTGCTGAGGATTAAGCGTTGAAATATAACAGCCTTAATGAGTTTTTAGATTACGTGAAAACACGTGATACACATCAACCTGAATTTCTACAAGCGGTAGAGGAAGTCATGACCAGCCTTTGGCCGTTCATTGCAAAAAATCCTCGTTATGCAGATCACGGTTTGCTAGAGCGTTTAGTAGAACCAGAACGTGCAATTCAATTCCGCGTTTCATGGGTAGATGATCAAGGTCAAACACATGTTAACCGTGCTTTCCGCGTTCAGTACAACTCGGCAATTGGTCCATTTAAAGGTGGTATGCGTTTTCATCCATCGGTGAATTTGTCTATTCTTAAGTTCTTGGGTTTTGAACAGACTTTTAAAAATGCGCTCACCACACTACCTATGGGCGGGGGTAAAGGGGGTTCAGACTTCGACCCTAAGGGCAAGTCTGAAGGTGAAATCATGCGTTTTTGCCAAGCACTGATTATTGAGTTGTATCGCCACCTTGGTTCAAATACAGATATCCCTGCGGGTGATATTGGCGTGGGGGGGCGTGAAGTGGGTTATATGACTGGCATGATGAAGAAGCTGAGCAATGACACTTCATGTGTGTTTACAGGCAAAGGTCTAAGTTTTGGTGGTTCTTTGGCCCGTCCTGAAGCAACGGGTTATGGCACAGTGTATTTTGCGGAAGAAATGCTGAAAACTCGCGGTGATAGCTTTCAAGCTAAAACGGTTACTATTTCTGGTTCAGGGAATGTGGCACAGTATGCTGCTGAAAAAGCAATGTATTTAGGTGCAAAAGTCGTTTCATTGTCCGATTCAGCAGGTACAGTATATGTCAAAAATGGCTTTACTGACGCGCTACTTGCTGAAGTGATGGAACTAAAAAATGTAAAACGTGGTCGTATCTCTGAGTTTGCTTCTAAGCATGGTTTTGAATACTTAGAAGGTCAGCGCCCTTGGTCTATTCCATGTGATATCGCTTTGCCATGTGCAACTCAAAATGAGTTAGATCAGGCCGATGCAGAAGCGCTACTTGCAAATGGTGTGATTTGTGTAGCTGAAGGGGCAAATATGCCTTCAACTTTAGATGCGGTAGAAAAGTTCGTTCAAGCGAAAATTTTATATGCACCAGGTAAGGCTTCGAATGCGGGTGGTGTTGCAACTTCTGGCTTAGAAATGTCACAAAATGCTTTACGTTTGGGTTGGACGTTTGAAGAGGTTGATGAGCGCTTACACGCGATCATGAAAGAAATTCACCGTAACTGTGTGAAATACGGTACACAAGAAGATGGCTCTGTGAACTATGTTAATGGTGCCAACATTGCAGGTTTTGTAAAAGTGGCCGATGCAATGCTTGCTCAAGGCGTATTCTAAGTTATATACACTTAGATCAATACTCAAGAAAAAAACCGAGGTATAGCCTCGGTTTTTTTCTAGGTCATTGAACGATTACAATGAGCCTTTTACCGCTTCACGTTCAATGATCATGTCTTGCACATAAGCATATTTGGATTTGTCAGCCGCAGGGTTGTGAATTTCATAACGCTTCACACGTACAATCTGACGCTCTTTCGGGTTATGCGTGAAACCGTCAATATGGTTATAAAATAATGTCCAGTCTTTATCGACTTGGGTTTTTACCCCATTTTCAGCATATTTAAGTTCACGAACTTGTAGACACTCCATATGAGCAACGCCTGTAGAACATGTTTTGGTCTCTGGTGAGATTTCTAAGAAAACAGTTTCACCTTGACTTTGATATTTCGATTCAGCTGTTTGCTTGCCTGTGAAAACAATTTTTTCACCATTCGCAGAGATCACTGTTAATGTTGGTGCTTCAGGATCATTGAGATTTAAAACGAAAGGCACTTTACGGTTGTCAAATAGGTTGGCTACGACTTTTTCTTGTGCCATGGCTTTCGGTTCACATGCCATTTGTGTTGCCATGAGGTTACCTGTCACGATTTGATTATTTTCAACTTTCCAGCTAGTCCCCATGCCGTTACAACTGGTTGCAATCCCTAGACGACCTGCTTTGTCAAAGTTTAAAACCAAAGGCTTGGGCGCATCTGTGGTATTCGCGCTCCAATGGTAGTTTGCAAGTGTTTGATCTGCATTTTGTTGTTGGAGTACAGACACAGCGATATCTCCTACTTTTTGGATATCAGAGGATTGGCAAGCGGCCAGTGCGAGTGGGAAAAGGGCAATCGCTAAATATTTTAATTTCATGGTTACAAGTTCTTGATTTAAAATAACAAGATCCATAATATCCCATCTTCTTTTTAAAAGAATGAATACATTCAGTTCTTTTCAGTTTCAGAATGTATCCATAAATATTTTTTTGTTAATTTATAATTAAAATTTATGTGTTAGTCGAAACGATAAATGTCCATACCCAGTGCACCCATGGTAAAGCTGCTATGTACAATATTAAAACGATGCCCTGTACCCATCGCAAAAAATATGGGCGAAAAGTGTTCTAAAGTTGGATGATTACGACGGACAAAAGGAATAGATTCCCAGTTTAAAACCGCATCATAGTCCTGATGACTGAGTTTTGCGACCACATGGTTCCGAAATGTCGATGCCCATTCAGGTACCGCTTGGGATTGGCCATGCCAAGACAGCTCAGCTAAGTTATGTGTGATACTTCCAGAACCAATCAGTAATACCTGCTGCTCACGAAGTGGCGCAAGCGTTTGTCCAATTCTATAAATCTCTTGGGCAGATAAGTTCATTGGCAGAGAAATCTCTACCACAGGAATGTCAGCATCAGGATACATATGTAGTAAAGGCATCCAAACGCCATGATCCCGCGGACGGGTGCCATTCGCATGTGCTGAAAAATTTGCTTCTGCCAACAAATTTAAGATTTCTTCAGCGAGCTGGGGTTGACCTGGGGCAGGGTAGCGAATGTCATAAAGTTCAGCAGGAAAGCCGCGGAAATCGTGCCATGTCTCAGGACGTATACCTGTACTTACTTCTAGTGCGTTACTTTCCCAGTGTGCAGACATAATAACGATGGCTTGTGGCTTTGGTAGGTTTAGGCTTAAACGGTGTAACGCAGGCCCAACTTGCTCAGGATTCAACGCAAGCATGGGGGAGCCATGAGAAATGAATAAGCCGGGGAGCGTTTGTAAGTTCATTGTGAAAGCCTAATAAAGGAAGATGGAAACCATTGTGTCAGATTCTGCTCATTTCAGTAATGTGAAAAACATCAACGTATTGTTCTGAAAATAGAACGGAAATTGACCTAGCCTGCCCGATGATAAGGATGATTATGGTTGATGCTCATCGCACGATATAGCTGTTCAATCAGCATTACGCGAACCATGGGGTGGGGCAAAGTGAGTTTAGATAATGACCAATGCCAAGCAGCCGCTTTACGTACTGCTTCAGAATGGCCATCAGGTCCGCCAATAGCAAGTACAATATCATTACCCTCAAGCATCCATCCTTTCATGGTTTCAGCCAGTTTTTCGGTACTAAACTCGCGTCCTCCAACCTCTAAAGCAATCAAGACTTCATTGCCTTTCATGGCATTCAAGATGCTATCGCCTTCAATTTGGCGATACTTCAAAATATCTGCTTCCGAGTCATTTTTGCCACGCTTTGCCATTGGCAGTTCAATAATTTGTGTCTGAACAAAAGGCTGAATACGTTTAAAATAATCTTCAAAACCAGTGAGCACCCACGCTGGCATTTTTTGACCAATGGTCAGAATACGGATTTTCATAATGAAGTATGTATATGGAGACGATTTATTATAACGGTGAAAGTATGGCTTTGCAGTGAGACGAAACAAAATGCAATTGAATTCATTGAGCCAATGTTGCTTAATTCAACAAATGAGTGGAATAAGAAATACTTGGAATAATAACAATGTGGCTCAAAATTTTAAAAAAACAGGCTTTTTTGTTGATTGTTGTACTGGGTACTTTCACAGGGGAGGTATTCGCAAGCAACGTCAAAATGGCTGATGAACAAAACTTACAGGTCTATTTGGAGCAGGTGATTGGTCAGGGCAAAGCACGTAATTATAAAAATCTCGACGAGCTGAATCGTGTCTCTGCATGGATTAAAGAACAGATGCGCTTGTTGGGTGTGCCATGCCAATATCAAAACTTTACGGCCAATCAGCAAATCTACCGAAATGTAGTGTGTAGTTTAAACGTCGGACGTGCAGACCGCGTGATTGTTGGGGCGCATTATGACGTCTTTGGTGAGCAAGATGGCGCCGATGACAATGCCTCTGGTGTTGCTGGTGTGATTGAAACTGCACGGATTTTGGCAGAGCAAAAGTCTAAACTACCTAATAATGTAGAGTTCGTTTTTTATAGTCTGGAAGAGCCTCCATTTTCTAAAACTCAGCAAATGGGGAGTTATGCCCACGCGAAGTCAGTCCAAGCTCACAAAGAGAAGATTAAAGGGGTGTATATTTTAGACATGATTGGTTTCTTTAGCGAGCAGCCGATTCAGAACTATCCAGTGGGTTTAAAATGGATTTATCCAACCCATGGTAATTTTATTGCAACCGTGAGTAATGTCAGTTCACGTGATTTAGGTACAGGCTACTGTGCTGCGATGCAGGAGTTGAATCAACTGGAATGTCAGCGTTTGGTTGCACCAAGCTTTGCCAATGCTTTCGATTTTTCAGATCATCTGAATTATTGGGAGTTTGATATTCCAGCAGTGATGATTACGGATACTGCTTTTTATCGAAATGCTCATTATCACGCCAAAACAGATCGTTTAGCCACATTAAATTTAACTAAAATGACCAATGTGATTGACGGGCTAGTGCAGCATTTATTGAAACCTTAATTGATCATTAAACAATAAAAAACGCAGTTCCCAAGTAGTGAGAACTGCGATAAAAGGTCATCCGTCTGGAGAATCAGATGACCATACGATTTTAAAATCGAATAAAGAGGAAACATACAGCACATACATATTCCTACTATTTATATCGGGATTTTTACAAAATTTTCAAGTCTAAATTAGCTTAAAAGGTTTATAAAAAAAGCATGTACACGTGAGGCTAGAATTTTAAGTTTATTTTATTGCATAGAATGCAAACCAATCATATTTCCTTCGCTATCGAAAGCAATCACAACATAACCATATTCGCCAATAGAAATCTTCGCTTCATGGATTTTTCCACCAAATTCCATAATACGGCTGGCTTCGTGCGCACAATCTTCACATGAAAAATAGATTAGGGTACTGTTCGCTCCTGCAACAACACCAGGCATTTTGACCAGTGCTCCAGAAGCACAGTAGGCTTGCATATCTGATGGAAATGCCCACATTTGCAGTGAATTACCATCTGAAGGTGGTGTAAGTTCAGTCAGCTGAACCTTAAAAACGGATTGGTAAAATTGTTTGGCACGAGATAAGTCATCTACATAAATTTCAAACCATCCAATTGGATTTTTCATTTTATTTGTCCTACATCTATCCCTTGATTGAATTATTGTAGTTGCTCAATGTACGACGGTATGTGGAATTCTCTACGCTGATTTGTAATAAAAAAAGAGAGCCGAAGCTCTCTCTTTTCATCATACCGAATCAGTGGCGTGCAGCTTTTTTGCCTTCATCGACTGCTTTCACAATCGGTGCCTTAACCAATGGTTCAGGCATAGATGTTAATGCTAACGGTAAAATCTCATCAATTGATTTTACTGCTTTAATCTCTAAACCTTCTTTGACATTGTCAGGGATTTCAGATAAATCACGGACGTTGTCTTGAGGAATGAAGACCAGCTTAATTCCACCACGGTGTGCTGCGAGTAGTTTCTCTTTCAAGCCACCAATACGCATTGCACGGCCCCCTAGACTGGTTTCACCTGTCATCGCGATATCAAGACGAATTGGAATACCAGTAAAGGCAGAAACCAATGCTGTCGTTAACGCGAGACCTGCAGAAGGGCCGTCTTTGGGTGTTGCACCTTCAGGTAAGTGAACGTGTACATCTGTTTCATCAAAGCGAGATGCATCAATACCGAGTTCATCTGCACGGGTACGTACCACGGTCATAGCAGCAGTAATGGATTCTTTCATCACGTCACCGAGTGAACCTGTGGTGATGAATTTGCCTTTACCTTTGACCGCTGCAACTTCAATGGTCAATAACTCACCACCGACAGAAGTCCATGCTAAACCGTTGACGCGACCGACTTGAGCTTCATCTTCCGCCATACCAAAGTCAAACTTATGTGGACCTAAGTAGTCTGGAAGGTTAGCCGAAGTCACGTCGACTTGCAGATTTTTCGCCTTTTTACTGACCGCTTCTTTTACCACTTTACGAGCAATTTTAGAGACTTCGCGCTCTAAGCTACGCACACCAGCTTCACGTGTATAACGTTGCACGATGTCACGAATCGCTTCTTCATGAACAGTCAATTCTTTTGCGCGTAGACCATTGTTCTTGATTGCTTTAGGAACAAGGTAGCGTTCAGCAATGTTGACTTTTTCATCTTCGGTATAACCCGGTAGACGAATCACTTCCATACGATCCAGTAAAGCTTCTGGAATATTCATGCTGTTGGCCGTACAAATGAACATCACTTCAGACAGGTCAAGATCCAGATCTAAGTAGTGATCGTTAAACTTGCTGTTCTGTGATGGATCGAGTACTTCAAGCAACGCAGAAGCAGGGTCGCCACGGTAGTCTTGTGCCATCTTGTCGATTTCGTCGAGCAAGAACAATGGGTTTTTCACGCCGACTTTCGTTAAAGACTGCACAATTTTACCCGGCATCGCACCGATATAGGTACGACGGTGACCACGGATTTCCGCTTCGTCACGTACGCCACCGAGTGCCATACGGACAAACTCACGACCTGTTGCTTTGGCAACCGATTCACCCAGTGAAGTTTTACCTACACCCGGAGGACCAACCAAACAAAGGATTGGGCCTTTGAGTTTTTTCACGCGCGATTGAACCGCGAGATATTCCACAATACGATCTTTCACGTCATCTAAGCCGTAATGATCGGTATCTAAAATTTCTTGCGCTTTGCTTAAGTTAATGCTGACTTTGCTGGCTTTATTCCAAGGTGTATCTAAGATGGCCTCGATATAATTGCGCACCACAGCCGCTTCACTAGATGCAGGTTGCATTGCTTTGAGTTTACGGAATTCGCTTTCCGCTTTTTTACGCACGTGTTCGGGTAAATCTGCTTCAGCAAGACGTTTTTCAATTTCAGCAACGTCATCTTCCGCACCGCCATTCATGTCAGAAAGCTCACGCTGAATGACCTTCATCTTTTCATTGAGGAAGTATTCGCGTTGATTTTTCTCCATTTGACGTTTCACTGAGTCATGTAAAGTTTGCTCAATCTGTTGTTCTTCAGATTGTTGCAATAAATACGTCATCAGTTCTTGTAGATGGGCTTCAAACTCATCGTGTTCGAGGAATTTTTGCTTCACATCAATATTCAGTGGAACACGGGTCGCTACGAAGAATAATAATTGCAGTAAATCATCAATCTTGTTCGCAGCAGCAATCAGTTCACGTGCGTTACGTAGTTTTGCTTCAGCGTATTGAGCAAACAGGGCACGTAACTCTTGTACACGTGTTTCTTGCGTTGTTTCGTCAATGTGGACTGACATTGGGCTAAGCGCATGTTCTGCTGTGAGATAATCATTTTCATCAATGATTTTTTCTAGCTTTGAACGATGTAAGCCTTCAATTAATACTTTTATACAGTTTTCATCATTTTCATGATTCACAACTTGCACAATCTTCGCGACAGTACCGTATTGATATAAGTTGTCGTGATCAATTTCTTCTGAAAGAGAATCTTTCTGAGCAACTACAAATACTAGATTGTCACTGTTACGAGCCACATCAACTGCATTGATCGATTTTTCACGACCTACAAATAGCGCGATTTGCATGTGTGGATACACCACGACATCACGTAACGCTAAAAGTGGTAATACACTTGGAACCTGAGGCTCTAAGGTTTCTTGATTCATAATAATTTCAGACATGGGCACTCCTAATGAGTGACAACGGTGTTGCCATGTTTTTTATAGTGATGGGTATTTTAAAAAATACAAGGGCAGGTCAAAATAAATTGTATAAAAAATGACTAAACATGTGATTTTTAAGTATTCTCAACAGTCAAAAATGTCAATTTTAGCGCTTGAAGCGTAAATGTTGTTGAGGGGTCAGCAGCCCATCTAAAGGCTGATCCCATGTTTCTCGAATCAAGCGCTGTGGTACTAACTGGAAGTGATGGGCCAAACCGAGGCGGAACGGACGGTGATAGGGCGCAGAAGCCAAGGTTTTGTCGTAAAAACCACCGCCCATGCCAATACGTGTGCCATAAGGGTCACACGCCAATAAGGGCATGAGCAGGAGGTCTAAATGTGAAACGTGTTGCCCACGTGTTGCCATAGGCTCTTGCATACCTAACGGATGGTGGGAAAAGCGCTTATTTTGAAATTGATTACGTGAAACTTTGACCCACACCAAGCGCTGGTTCATATTGCAAATCATTGGTAAATACACTGCTTTTTTCTGATGAAAACAATATTCAATGATTTTACGGGTCTGAATTTCCCCAAAAGCATGTAGATAAATACCGACATGCTTGGCCTGTTTGAATTCGGGCATGCGTTTTAAGCGCTGTAAAATTTGCTGTTCGGACTGCTGCTGTTGATAGGAGGAAACTTGTCTGCGTTGCTTGCGAAGCTGTTTTCTGAGTTGGGTAAGTTCAATCGACATGGTGAACGCAGTCCTGAGTATCGAAAAGATGGGTGTTAAAGTGATCGCTAAGTCAAAAAGACGGCAATTGTTTATGGTGCAATCGTTGAACCTTTTTTCAGTTCTTGCAAAATAGGGCAACAGCTATCTGTCGTGGTTTTACATTCATCCACCCAAGTTGAAAGCCGCTGTTTCAGTGCATTTAATTCTTGAATCCGTTGATCAATTTTTTCCAGACGTTGCTGAATCACATCACGGACTTTTTCGCGGTCATCCAGTTGCAAATGTAGTAGATCTTGAATTTCACTGAGCTGTAAGCCCGCATCTTTACCTTTTTGAATAAAGCCCAGAGTTTCAATGTCTTGCTGGCTGTAGTAGCGATAACTTTGGGTGGTTTCAGGAATGCGCATCAGACCAATGCGTTGATAATAACGAATCGTTTCTACATTAACATGACACTGTTTTGCCAGTTTGCCGATAGTGAGCATAAAATAATCTCCAAAAGGCTTGACTCAGTACCTAGGTACAGACTTTATGCTAACACAATCAAAAAATAAAAGGTGAGTCAGAATGAGTGAGCAACACAAAACTTCTTGCTGTTCCAAAGATAAATTAGCACCTACGGTGGTAAGGATCGACCCAGTTTGTGGTATGACAGTGGCGGAAGATTCTCCACATGTGTATGAGCATCAATCTGTTCGTTATTTGTTTTGTTGCTCAGGCTGTTTAAATAAATTTGTCGCTAACCCAGAGGCTTACTTAGGCTCAGAAAAACAATCAAGCACTTGTTGCGGTAAGCCGAAAACAGATTTAAGCAATGCTTCATCTCAGGCGAAAGAGGGTAGTGCTGTAGTTATTTCCAAAGGCTGTGGTTGCGGATCCAAACCTGTGTCAGATGCAGAGAAGCCCACATTTATTGACCCTGTGTGTGGTATGACCGTGACGGATTTAAGCAAACCGCACACCGAGTGGCAGGGGCAGGATTATTATTTTTGTAGTGAAAAGTGTCAGCAAAGATTCATTGCCAATCCAGAGGCTTATGTAAAGGTTGAACATTTAGATTCTGTAGTTAAAGCTTCAGGTTGTTGTGGGTCGACTCCGAAAGTGGTTGAGAAAAAAGCATCCTGTTGTGCGCCTAAGCCACAAACAGAACCAGATACCAAAGCCAGTTGTTGTGCACCTAAACCTAAAGCAGAACCAGCCAAAAGTAGTTGTTGCGGTGGAGGAAAGCATGAACATCATGCTCCATCTGGTTCATCCGCATTTATTGATCCTGTCTGTGGTATGTCCGTTGACCCAAATACAGAGTTAAAAACGGATTATCAGCAACAGACATATTATTTCTGTAATCCTTCTTGCTTAGATAAGTTTAAGGCTGACCCTAAGTTTTATCTGATTCCACCAGATCAGCGTCCTGTGCCTGAAGGGGCTGCGGATATGGACTATACCTGTCCGATGGACCCTGAAATTGTACAAAAAGGACCGGGGACGTGTCCGATTTGTGGTATGGCACTCGAGCCGATGCAACCGACTTTAGATGATGCACCCAACCCAGAGTTGGTGGACTTTAGCCATCGCTTTTGGATGACTTTACCACTGACGTTGATTGTATTTGTACTGGCGATGGGTTCGCACATTCATAGTTTCATTTCACCGCATATTCAGCCGTGGATTGAGCTAGTCCTCGCGACTCCTGTGGTGCTGTGGGCGGGTAAACCCTTTATTGAACGTTGCTGGACTTCGTATAAAACCCGCAACCTCAATATGTGGAGCCTTATTGGTGTCGGGGTGTTGGCCGCTTATATTTATAGTGTCGTGGCAACGATTTTCCCAAGTGTGATTCCAATGGAAGCCAAAACTGGGCACGGCGTTGCAGTGTACTTTGAAGCGGCCTGTATGATCGTGTCTCTAAGTTTGCTTGGTCAAATCATGGAACTGAAAGCGCGTGCCAAAACCGCAGACTCACTCAAAGCCTTACTGAAACTGCAAGTCAACACGGCCAAGTTGGTTCAAAACGATCAAGTGGTTGAAGTGGATATTGGTATGGTCAAACAAGGCGATATTTTACAAATTGCCTCAGGTGAGCAGATTCCACTCGATGGTGTAGTGGTGGAAGGCAAAACCTATGTCGATGAAGCCATGATGACGGGCGAACCTGTACCTGTGAAAAAGCAAGTGCATGACACGGTGATCGGTGGTACGGTCAATCAACAAGGCAGTATTCGTATTCAAACCACGGCGGTCGGGGCGAATACCACTTTGGCGAAAATGATTCAAACGGTAGCAGAAGCACAGCGTTCAAAAGCGCCGTTACAACGTTTGGCCGATGTATTTGCCAAGTACTTTGTCATCATCGTGTTATTGATTAGTGTGCTGACCTTTGCTGCTTGGATGATCTTTGGTGGTGCACAATTTGACTTGGCTCTGATGTGTGCGGTGGCGGTACTGATTATTGCTTGCCCATGTGCGCTGGGTTTAGCAACGCCAATGTCTGTAATGGCCACGACAGGGCGTGCAGCGCAGAAAGGGGTACTGTTTAAAGATGCAGAGGCGATTGAAGCGTTAAGTAAGGTCAATACATTGATTGTCGATAAAACAGGGACTCTGACGGAAGGTAAACCAAGTCTTAAAGAAATTCAGTTGCTCAGTCCAAATGTAGAACAAACTCAAGTAGAACAGTGGATTGCCTCGATTGAGCAATATTCTAGTCATCCGATTGCTCAAACTCTGACTCAAATTGTCCCTGCACAGCAATTGCTTAAAGTAGCAGACTTTGAAGATGTGACTGGGTTTGGTGTCAAAGGGCAGATCGGCGAGCAAACCCTCTATATTGGCAGCCAAAAGTTGCTAGAACAACTCGGCATTACTTTAAATGATACTTTGCAAAGCCAGTTGAATCAGCAGCGTGCGACAGGCAATGTGATCAGTTTCTTAAGCAATAACCAAGAAGTGCTGGCTTATATTTCTATTCACGATGCGATTAAAGCCAATGCTCAGCAAGTCATTCAACAGCTGATTGATGATGGTATTGAAGTGGTCATGGCAACAGGTGACCATGAGCAAAATGCCCAGTTGGTGGCTAAGGAATTGGGTATTCAACAAGTCTATGGCAACTGTACGCCAACTGAAAAACTGGAGATCGTGAAGAAATATCAGGCCCAAGGTAAAATTGTGGCGATGGCGGGAGATGGGATTAATGATGCACCAGCCTTAGCACAAGCGAATGTCGGGATTGCTATGGGGAACGGAACTGATATCGCGAAACAAACTGCGCAAGTCACTTTGGTGAAGGGTGACATTCGTGGAGCAGCCGATGCGCTACATATGGCGAAACTGGGTGTTCGTAATATGAAACAGAACCTTGCGTTTTCCTTTGTGTATAACGGTTTGGGTGTACCTGTGGCAGCAGGAATTTTCTACCCATTAACAGGTTTATTACTCACCCCGATGTTTGCTGCGGTGGCGATGTCACTGAGTTCGTTGTCTGTGGTTTTGAACGCTTTACGTCTGCAAAAAGCAAAATAAAACAAGCTCTTTTTGAAAATCTGATTTAAACCAAAGTCCATAAGAAAGCGCTTTTGAGAAGGCGCTTTTTTATGGCGTGTGGAAGTTAAGAACGGAGTAATCTTTTAATAGATAGCCCTGCGATAATTCTCAAGTTGAAGACCCTTTCTTATTTTGCGCTGATTGAATAAATAAAATTCTCTTGAATGAGGCACTGAGTTCTCATCATTGAAAAGTTAAGAAATGGGTCTAGATAATCCACCGCCTAAAGCTTTGTATAATTCGATTTGAGTATTCAATTTGGTTTGTTCAAGCATGAGTAGACCTTGTTGAGCTGCGTAAGCAGAGCGTTGAGCATCCAACACGGTTAAATAACTCTCTATGCCTGCTTTAAAACGAGCCGTGGATAATTTGTAGGTGGTATTGGTCGCAGAAACCAAACGGCGTTGCGCATTTAAACGATTTTCGATATGAGCCTGTGCAGCCAAGGCATCATTGACCTCACGGAATGCAGACTGAATAGCTTTTTCATAATTCGCCAATGCAATTTTTTGTTCTGTTTCAGCAATCTTAATATTGGCTTTACGCGTTCCCCAATCAAAGATAGGAAGTTCAATACTTGGTCCAACTGACCAAGAAAAACCGCCAGATTTAAATAAATCTTTTAGTTCAGTTGAGGCATAACCTGTAGAACCTGTCAGACTAATGTTTGGATACATACGTGCTTTTGCTGCGCCAATATTTGCGCCTGTTGCTTTAAGTTGATATTCAGCCGCTTTTAGATCAGGGCGATTATTGAGTAAATCACTACTTAAGCCTGTCGCAAAGTTGGTCTCCATACTGATACTTTTCACGGCATGATTTGGGAGAAGGTGTTGAGGAACAACTTGCCCAGCCAATAGATTGAGTAAATTCTGTGCCTGTAATACTTGAGTTTTATACGCAGCCACATCATTTGTGGCAGTCTCTACGGAAATCTGTGCTTGACGCAAAGGGACTTCACTTTCAATACCCGCATCAAAACGTTTTTTGTTCAGATTGTATGCATCAAGTTGCGCTTTAAGTGTTTGTTCAGCAAAGTTTAAATTGGCTTGAGCATAGGCGTAATCCAACCAAGCTTGAGAAACTTGGCTGACTAAACTGATCTGTGTGGCTTCTTGTGCGCTTTGCGTGGCAAAGTAATTATTCAACGCCACATCTTTTAAGCTTTTCACACGTCCCCAAAAATCCAGTTCATAGGCTGTCATACCAAGCCCGACTTGGAAAGCTGAATAAGGATTATTGGGATTCATAGAAGCGTTGACTTGTCGAATCGCACTACCATTTGCACCAATAGTCGCTAGTTGATCATTTTTGCTGATTTGGTACTGTTGCTGTGCACGTTGAATATTCAACGTGGCTGTACGTAAATCACGATTGTGATCTAAGCTGATTTCAATCACTTGTAATAATTGCGTATCAACAAAGAATTGTTTATAGCCCTGATGTGCAATCGAAATTCCTATGTTTGTCTGCGCAAAATTCTGTGGAATATCTGATTTGATCATCGGCTGAGGTGCTTGCATATTCATACACGCCGTTATTGTCATTGAAAGCGTAGAGATGAGTAGCCCACGAGATAAGACAGTCACTTTAGACATGGTCTTCTCCAAATAATATAAAGATGAATGCAGAGGAGAGAACAGAGAAAATCGTTTGATTTTCTCTGTTCAATGCTATTTAAGATGGATTTTTTTCTTTCGAAGAAAACAGCTTTTCAACTGCACCCAAGACAAAGATAAAGAAGACAGGTACAAAGAAAATCGCCAGAATCGTTGCTGAGATCATGCCACCAAATACGCCTGTGCCTAAGGCATGTTGGGTTTCTGAACTTGCGCCTGATGCGATGACCAATGGAATTACACCACAAGTAAAGGCAAGTGAAGTCATTAGAATCGGGCGTAAACGAAGTTTTGCTGCCGCAACAGTGGCTTCAATTAAACTCATGCCTTCTTCCTTGAGCATCTTGGCAAATTCAACAATCAAAATGGCATTCTTGGCAGATAAACCGATGATGGTAATCAAGCCAATTTTAAAGAACACATCATTCATCATACCTCTCGACATAATTGCCACAATTGCACCGAAAATACCCAGTGGTACGACGAGCATCACTGACAGTGGAATTGCCCAACTTTCATAGAGTGCAGCGAGTACAAGGAAGACCACCAGCATAGATAAACCGAGTAAGAACGCCATTTGTGATTCAGACTGTTTTTCCTGTAAGGAAATACCCGTCCATTCATAACCAATGCCTTTCGGTAATTTGGCAATCAGTTGTTCCATTTCACGCATCGCATCACCAGATGATGTATCAAAGTTTGGAATCCCTGCAATACTCAAAGATGGTCGACCGTTATAGCGATTATATTGTTGTGGTGCTTTGCTCCATTGTGGTGTAACCACTTCGGATAAAGAAACTAATTGCCCATTCGAGCCAGCCACTTTCAGGTTTAAAATATCTTTCAATTGCATCCGTGCTTTGGCATCAACTTGAACAATCACTTGTTGCATACGACCCTGATTCGGAAAGTCGTTGATATACATAGATCCCATTGAGGTCGAGATGATGTCGGAGACATCAGAGAACTTCACCCCTAAAACATTAAGTTTTTCACGATCAATTTTTAAAGAAATGTTGTCACCTTGTGGTAGACCTTCATTCCACACCATATAGAATTTTTTATTCTTGGCAGCCATTGCCATTAACTGGTCTTGAGCAGCCAGTAGCGCAGGCATACCTAAGTTGGCTCGATCTTGTAAACGTAAACTAAAACCTGAAAAAGTGCCCAATTCATCAATGGCAGGCGGAAGTACCGCCATGGTTGCACCTTCTTTACTGTTCGCCATGGTTGCATTGACGGTATTGGTCATTTCGGTTGCTGTCGATGTGCGGTCTTTAAAATCGGCAAGGGTCGTAAACGCGACTGCCACGTTTTGTCCCGAACCACTAAAGCCCCAACCCATAATAGTAGTGTTACTTTTCACATTTGGATTGTCTTTTAGACTGCTTTCAAACTCATTCACCACATTTCGAGTACGTTCAGTAGTCGCATCCGATGGCAGTTGGAAAGAGGTGAGAAACCAGCCTTGATCTTCTTCGGGCATAAATGCTGTGGGCCAATATTTCATGCTTGCAAAGGTAATGCCCGTAATCACCACAAAGATCACCATCATCGGAATACTGTGCTTGATGACTTTGAGTAGCATCATTTCATATTTTTTGGTGACTTTGTCAAAGCTACGATCAAACCATGCAAAGAAACCTTTCTTTTGATGATGACCATCAATCGGTTTTAGAATGGTGGCGCAGAGAGCAGGGGTTAAGATCAAAGCCAATAATGCGGAGAACAGAATGGACACTGACATGGTTAATGTAAATTGCTGATAGATAATCCCCACTGAACCACTCGCAAACGCCATCGGTAAAAACACCGCAGCCAGTACCAGTGTAATCCCGATAATTGGACTGGTGATTTCCTTCATTGCTTTAGAGGTCGCTTCTTTAGGAGATAAACCTTCTGTCGCCATGATTCGTTCTACGTTTTCAACCACTACAATTGCATCATCAACGATGATCCCAATCGCAAGCACCATACCAAACATGGTCAGTACGTTGATGGAAAAGCCTGCCAATAGCATGACCGCAAAAGTACCTAGCAATGCAATTGGCGCGACAATCGCAGGAATTAAGGTATAACGAACATTATGCAAGAACAGATACATTACAATGAAAACCAGAACCATAGCTTCGAGTAAGGTATGAATCACTTTCTCAATCGAAATTTTAACGAAAGGTGCAGTGTCATAAGGAACACTGATTTGCATCCCTTCTGGTAAATTCAACTTTAGTTCTTCGATTTTGGCTTTAACACCCTCCGCCGTTTTGACGGCATTCGCGCCCGGACTGAGTTGGATTGCAGCAGCCGTAGCAGGTTTACCATCTTCCAAAATGGCAAAATTATAGGCTTGTGAGCCGATTTCAACCTTGGCGACATCAGACAGCTTGATCACACTACCATTGGTTTTACTTTTTAAACTGATATTTCTAAATTGCTCAACATTGCCCAATTGTCCTTGTGCAGAGAGCGGTACAGTGATCAGTTGACCTTTTTCAGCAGGCATATCTCCAAGACGACCGGGTGCAATTTCAACATTGTTCTCGCGAATCGCTGTATTCACATCACTAATTGACAGGCCATAAGACACCAGTTTATTGGGGTCGACCCAAATTCGCATGGCTTTTTCTGCACCGAAGGATTGAACTTTACCAACACCTTCAACACGTTTCAGTTCTTCCACCACATTGCGAACCAAATAATCACTCAGATCAACTTCAGAATATTGACCATTCGGTGAGTTGATACCGACTAACATCAAAAAGCCTGATGAAGATGCTTCGACTTGTAAGCCTTGTTGACGAACCACTTGTGGTAGACGTGCTTCAACCGCTTTGATTTTGTTTTGCACATCGACTTGTGCCATTTCAACATCAGTACCCGGTTTAAAGGTCGCTGAGATTTGCGCTGTACCAGAGGTATCTGTGGTCGAACTATAATAAAGCAAGTTTTTAACCCCAGATAATTCTCTTTCGATCAAGGTCACAACACTGTCATTAATGGTTTTTGCCGTTGCGCCGGGATAAGTCGCACTAATGTTGACTTGAGGTGGCGCGACACTTGGAAAGCGAGCAATCGGCAGTTTGGGGATACTGAGTAGCCCAAACAGGATAATGAAAATCGCAATCACCCATGCAAACACAGGGCGGCGAATGAAAAATTGTGACATCATCATTTCGCTCCTTGAGTCATAGGTGAGGTGCTATTGTTCGATGATGGTGCTTTCCAAGTCGTGAGTTGCAGTTTTTGGTTCGCTTGGATACGTTCAATCCCTTCAACGACCACTTTGTCACCTGTTTTTAATCCCTTATTGGCAATGTAATACTGCTCATATTGCTGACCCAATTCGATTGGGCGAATATCTGCTGCTCCTTTGGCATTGATGACATAGACTTGTGGATCACCATTGATATTACGTTGAATCGCTTGGGCAGGGACGAGTAAAGCTTGAGGAACAGAAGCACGGTCGATATTGACGCGGACATACATCCCCGGAAGGAGTTTTCGTTCAGGGTTTTGCACTTCAATTCGAATGGTGACATCGCCTGTTTCGGGATCGACATTAATATCTTCAAACAGCATCTTCGCACTGACTTTATAAGGCTGTCCGTGGCTGTTGGAAATCCGAACGGTCTTCTCATTATTTGCCGATAACTCACCGCTTTGTAGTGCGATCTGTAGTCGTTCATATTCGCTAATAGATTGCTTTACATCGACATAGACTTTGTCGATTTGTTGAACAGTCGCCATGGTATTGGTATCACCTTGACTCACCAAAGCACCTTCAGTCACGAATGATTGTCCGATACGACCTGAAATCGGTGCGCGTACAGTGGCATATTGTAGATTCAGGTTTTGACGAGTCAGCAAGGCTTTCATTTGTGCAACATCAGCCAAAGCCTGACGGTATTCCGCTTGAGCATTACTGACTTCTTGCTTACTAATCGCATTGCTAGGCAGTAATTGTTCATAACGTGCTAGCTGAACTTTTAAACGTGCAACCTCAGCTTCTGCTTTATTGAGTGAAGCCTGATTACTATTCACATCGGCTTGAAAGATTTCTGAATTAATTTTATAGAGTGCTTGTCCTGCTTTAACTTCACTGCCTTGAGTAAACAATACCTTTTCAATAATGCCACCGACTTGTGGACGTATTTCAGCAGTACGGAAGGCTTGTACACGCGCAGGGAGGTTCTCACTAAAATTCACCGACTGCGGTTGAAGATTGAGTACGCTTACTTTTGCAGGAGCAGCTTCTGCCTGAGTTGCTTGCTCTGAGCCACACCCTTGTAGTATCAGTCCGATAGATAAAAATAATGGAAGTAAAAGATGCTTTTGCATACTGTCCAAGCCTTGGGAGTTTTTGATGCTGTCATTATTTTTGAGAAGTGTGTAACGATGATCTCTGAAATGTGGAAAAAGTGTGGAGATACACAGATAAATCGGCGTATTATGGAGATTGACTGAAATTATTCGATAACCTATTCATGTTCGAAGCTTCATTTTCTTTTGATTGCCATGACAAACAGATTCTTGTTGTAGAAGATGAGTATGAGATTGGCGATATTATCGAGCACTATTTAAAACGTGAAGGGATGCACGTGATTCGTGCGATGAATGGCAAGCAAGCAATTGAAATACATGCAGCACAAGTAATTGATTTAATTGTGCTCGATATTAAGTTGCCTGAGCTAAACGGTTGGGAAGTGCTAAGTAAAATTCGTCAAAAAGCACAAACGCCTGTCATTATGTTAACGGCACTTGATCAAGATATTGATAAAGTGATGGCACTCAGAATTGGTGCGGATGACTTTGTGGTCAAACCTTTTAACCCAAATGAAGTGGTTGCACGGGTGCAAGCTGTCTTAAGAAGAACTCAGCACAGTATGCAAGCCCAGCAGAAGCAGTTGTTGTATAGAAATATTGAAATTAATACAGAACTTCGTAGTGTCTATGTACAGCGACAGAATAAAAAGATTTTACTGAATCTGACGTTAACGGAATATAAAATTCTTCTGTTAATGATTGATCATCCACATAAAGTATTTAGTCGTAGTGAGCTGATGAACCAATGCTTGCCAGATAGTGATGCGCTTGAACGTACAGTTGACAGTCATGTGAGTAAGTTAAGAAAGAAACTTGAAGAGCAAGGACTTGAGCAGATACTAATGAATGTACGTGGGGTCGGGTACCGATTAGATCAGCCAAAAGACTTGCAATGAGTAATATAAAACCGTGCAAGATGTGGAGAATGCGAAGGAATAGGGCTAGAAAATAATATGAAAAATAAGTCAGGTATTAGTACACAGTT